>JBMTAR010000294.1:0-2035 GCA_049428925.1 Gemmatimonadaceae bacterium | reverse complement strand
CAACTCGGGCGTCGGTTCCGCGCGCTCAAGCTCTGGTTCGTGATGCGCGCCTTCGGGACCGAGGGGCTCGCCGCGCGCATCCGCCACCACTGCGCGCTCGCCCAGACCTTCGCGGAGTGGGTGCGGGCGACACCGACGTGGGATGTGCTCGCCCCGGTCCCGATGTCGGTGGTCTGCTTCCGCCATCGGCCGGCGGACGTCACCGACGAAGCCGCGCTGGAGCGCCATAACGCGGGGATTCTTGAGCAGGTGAATGCGAGCGGTCGCGTCTTCCTCTCCCACACGAAGCTCGGCGCGCGCTATGTGCTCCGTGTGGCGGTGGGGAATCTCCGCACGCAGGAGGCGCATCTCGCCGAGGCGTGGCGGCTGCTCCGTGAGGCCGCCGCGGCTCAGCCCGTCCCGGTGCTCCGATAGCGCGCGAAGCGCTCGAGCACGCGCGTCATCTCCGCCGCATCGAGCACCGCAGGCGTCCCCGCCGCGCGCGCGTGGACGTACATCTGCGCGAGCGTCTCCACCTCGACGGCGACGGTGAGCGCGTCGTGCGGCGACGCACCGAGTGCGAGGATTCCATGGTGTGCAAGGAGGCAGGCGGTTCGCCCCTCGAGCGCCGCCACGGCGTGCGCGGAGAGCGCCGCGGTGCCGAAGGTCGCATACGGCGCACAGCGGATGTCGTCACCGCCGGCGACGGCAATCATGTAGTGAAACGCGGGGATCCCGGTGCGCTGCACGTCGGGGAGGCAGGCAAGCGCCGTGGCGGCCGGCGCGTGCGCGTGCACCACGGCGCACACCTCAGGACGCCGGGCGAGGAGATCGCGGTGCATCCGCCATTCCGACGACGGGGCGTGCGACCCCACCCAGTGCGCCGGCGACGCGAGTGGTGTGGCCTCGTCGAGCGCTGGCTGATCGAGTGCCACCCATGCGAGCCCTTCGGGCGTCATCGCCTCGTACGGCATCGCCGACGGCGTGATCACGAACCCGGGCGCGCCGTCGCGGTCGCAGCGCGCCGAGACGTTCCCCGACGTGCCCGCACTGAGTCCGCGCGGACCGAGTTGGCGCGCCACCGCGATGACCGCCGCGCGCAGTGCCTCCTCTGTGGACCCTGACCCACGCGTCGAGGCCATCGGCATGCTCATCGGGCCGCACCCATCGTCAGCGCCCGGATCCCGTCCGCCGTCGCCGGTGCGACACCGCGCTCCGTGATCAGTGCCGTCACGAGCGCCGCCGGTGTGAGGTCAAAGGCCGGATTCGCCGTGGGGGTGCCGTCGGGCACCACGCGCACGCGCCTGACGGCGCCATCGTCGTCCGCGCCGATCACGAACGCCACCTCCGACGCGTCGCGCTCCTCGATCGCAATCGCATCCCCCGAGGGCGTCGCGGGATCGATCGTCGAGACGGGACACGCGACATAGCACGGCACGCCGTGCGCCTGAGCGGCGAGTGCCTTCAGGTAGGTCCCGACCTTGTTCGCGACGTCCCCATTCGCGGCCACACGGTCGGCCCCGACGATGACCGCATCGACCTCGCCGCGCATCAGC
Source organism: Gemmatimonadaceae bacterium (assembly GCA_049428925.1). Classification (GTDB taxonomy): domain Bacteria; phylum Gemmatimonadota; class Gemmatimonadetes; order Gemmatimonadales; family Gemmatimonadaceae; genus Pseudogemmatithrix. Next base: position 500 of record JBMTAR010000294.1, on the reverse strand, counting down.
AGGAGGCCGCCCGCGTTGTCCGCGATGACCGTGTGCGGAACGCCGGCCGCCGCGAGCTCCCACGCCGTCAGCGCAGCCCCCTGGTTGCGAGGACGGGTCTCATCCACCCAGACGTGCACCGGCACACCCGCGTCGTGCAGCGCGTAGATCGGCGCGAGCGCGGTGCCGTGGCCAGCCGTCGCAAGCCATCCCGCGTTGCAGTGCGTGAGGAGTCGCATGGGACGCCTCGGTGTCACCAGCGGTCGCAGGAGCTCCGCCCCGTGTGCGCCGATCGCGGCGTTCCCTGCGGCATCCTCCTCCGCGATCCGCACCGCCTCTGCCCACGCGACATCGGCGCGCTGCGACGCCGGCACCGTGCGCACCACGTCCGCCACCCGCGTCACAGCCCAGGCGAGATTCACCGCGGTCGGGCGGGCCGACGCGAGCCACGCAACCACTGCATCGAGGTCGGCAGGCACGCGCCTGACCACGCCTGATGACCGCGGCGGCGAACCACCCGC
>JBMTAR010000293.1:0-2047 GCA_049428925.1 Gemmatimonadaceae bacterium | reverse complement strand
CTCCCCGCGGACGAGGTGCTCGACCAGGTGATCTCGCCGCTCCTCTTCACGATTGGCTCGCTCTGGCATCAGGGGCTGCTGCTCCCGGCGAACGAGCATCTCGCGAGCGCGACCATCCGAAAGGTGCTCACGTGGATGGGCGAGGCCTCCGCCCCGCCGATGGGCGCGCCGGTGCTCGTCATCGGCACGCCGGCGGGTCAGCTCCACGAACTCGGCGCGATGCTCGCGGCAACGAGCGCCGGCGGGCACGGCTGGCGCGTCGTGTACCTCGGGCCGAATCTGCCCGCGGAGGAGCTGGCCCGGGCCGCGCAGATCGCGCGCGCCGACGCCATCGCGCTCTCCGTCATCTATCCGATCGACGACCCGAAGATGGCGGACGAGCTACGCCGCCTCCGCCGCGCCCTCCCGCCGAAGGTCGCCCTCATCGTGGGGGGCGCCGGTGCGGCGAGCTACACCGGTGTGCTTCGCGAGATCGGTGCCGTGACGATCGGGCCCCTCTCGGATCTCCGCCGCTGGCTTCGCGACGAGGGTCAGCGCATCCTCGCCGGCCAGCGCCCCGCGTAAGGTCCCACCGAGCGACCGCGGCGGCTCAGCGCGCCCCGTCGAGCTCCGCGATGGTCTTGGTGCTCGGCGCGCGCGTCCGCTGCACCCGCGCCGCCACCTGCTCCGCCTGCGCGAACGCTCGCAGCACATTCTCCCCCGCCAGCTTCTGGAGATCGGCATCGCTCCAGCCGCGCCGCGCCAGCTCCGCGAAGAGCGCCGGATAGCGCGAGACGTCCTCGAGCCCCTGCACCACGTCCTCGATTCCGTCGAAGTCGCCGCCGATTCCCACGTGATCCACTCCCGCCACGCGACGGATGTGCTCGATGTGGTCGGCCACCTGCGTGAGCGTCGCGCGCGGTGCGGCCACGCCCGCGGGCCGCTGGGCCGCGGGCACTCGGTTCCATGCGATCACCTCGGGTGAGGTGAAGCCTGGGACGAAGGTGACCATCACGACGCCGCCGTTGGCCGGGAGCCGCCGGAGGATCGAGTCGGGGACGTTGCGCGGATGATCCGCCACGGCCCGCGCGTTCGAGTGCGAGAAGATCACGGGTGCCTCCGTGACGTTCAGCGCATCACTCATCGTCGCCGGCGAGACGTGCGAGAGGTCGACCAGCATCCCGAGCCGGTTCATCTCGCGCACCACCTCCTCACCGAAGCGCGTGAGGCCGTCGTGCCGCGGCGCCCCCGAGGCGGCATCGGCCCAGTCGAGGGTCACGTTGTGCGTGAGCGTCATGTAGCGCGCGCCGGCGGCGTAGAAGGCGCGTAGCGCGCCCAGGGAGTTCTCGATGGCGTGGCCGCCTTCCATCCCCATCACCGAGCCGATGCGTCCGCGCGCGAAGGCGGCGCGGAAGCCCGCCGCGGTGGTCACCGGCTCGAACTTCTCGGGATACTTCGCGACGACCCGCCTCGCGATGTCGATCTGCTCGAGCTGGACCTTGGCGTAGCCCTCCGCCGCGATGCTGGAATCCCCGGGGATGTACACCGACCAGAACTGCCCGCCGACGCGTCCCGCGGCGAGCCGAGCGAGGTCGGTGTGGCCCGCGGTCGGCTTCCGCAGATCGTAGGCGTCGACGTCACGCGGGGCCGACTTGCTCTCGCGGATGGCCCACGGGAGGTCGTTGTGCCCGTCGATGAGCGGCGTGGTGCGGAGCACACGGAGGGCGCGAGCGAGGTGCGGGTCGGCGGCGGGTGCCGGGGTCGCAGCACGGGCCGGCGCCGTCGATGCGCCCTGAGCGCTGAGGGCGGCGGTCGCGAGGGGGACGAGGGCGAGGAGTCGGAGGAATCGCATCGGCACCGGGGTGAGGGTCCGATGCAACCTACCACCTCATCCGTGCTTCGGCGCTGGGCAGGTGCGGATGCCGAGCACGGCGTAGAGCGGGCAGAAGCCGAAGAGCGCGGTGCCGATCGGAATCAGACCGAGCCAGCCCCACGGCGTCTTGGGCCCGACGAAGACGAGCGTGACGACGGCGAGGCCGATGAGGAGGCGGATGATGCGATCGGCGGG
>JBMTAR010000292.1:0-2052 GCA_049428925.1 Gemmatimonadaceae bacterium | reverse complement strand
TTCAGCTTGCCGTCCACATAGACCGGCGCCTTCGGCTCCTCGAAGGTGCCCGGGAGCGAGATGCCGAGGTTCGCGTGCTTCGACTCGCCGGGGCCGTTCACGACGCATCCCATCACCGCGACCTTCATCTCCTCCACGCCGGGGTGCGACGCGCGCCAGACGGGCATCTGGTCGCGGAGATAGGTCTGGATCTCCTCGGCCATCGACTGGAAGAAGGTCGAGGTCGTGCGGCCGCAGCCGGGGCACGACGTCACCTGCGGTGTGAAGGAGCGGAGCTCGAGCGACTGCAGGATCTGCTGCGCGACGAGCACCTCCTCGGTGCGTGCGCCGCCGGGCCGCGGCGTCAGTGAGACGCGGATCGTGTCGCCGATCCCTTCGGCGAGCAGGATCGAGAGCGCGGCGGTCGTCGCGACCACACCCTTGGTGCCGAGTCCCGCCTCGGTGAGTCCGAGGTGGAGCGGATAGTCGCAGCGCGCGCCGAGTCGGCGGTACACCGTGACGAGGTCCTGCACCTGCGAGATCTTCGCCGAGATGAGGATCTGGTCGTGTCGGAGCCCCGTCTCCTCCGCGAGTGCCGCCGAGCGGAGCGCGGAGGTGAGCATCGCCTCGAAGTAGACCTCTTTGGCTTCGACCGGCTCCGGCTGCTTCGCGTTGTCGTCCATCATCTGCGTGAGCAGGTCCTGGTCGAGCGAGCCCCAGTTCACGCCGATCCGGACCGGCTTCTGGTAGTCGACCGCGACCTGGACGATGGTGCGGAAGTTGTCGTCGCGGTGGCGCGTGCCGACGTTGCCGGGGTTGATGCGGTACTTCGCGAGCAGCTCCGCCGTCTTCGGGAATTTCCGGAGGAGGAGATGGCCGTTGTAGTGGAAGTCGCCGACGATCGGGACGGTGACCCCCATATCGGTCAGGCGCTGGACGATCTCCGGGACCGCGGCCGCGGCCTCGTCGTTGTTGACCGTGATGCGGACGATCTGCGAGCCGGCCGTCGCGAGCTCCGCGACCTGGGCCGCCGTGGAGGCGGCGTCCGCGGTGTCGGTGTTGGTCATCGACTGCACCACGATCGGGTGCGCGGAGCCGACGAGGACTCCACCGACGTTGGCGGTGACGGTGCGGCGACGGGGTAGGAAGGGCGACACGGTCGGCGAGGCTGGAGATGCGGGTGGCGAGCGCGGATCGAGAACGCTGGTGCGAGCGCGATGCGCGAGGGCGGATCGCAGTGTGCGGTGACGCCGGCGACGGCGCGAGGCACCCGTCAGGGCGCACCCCTCGCCGGTCCGGCCGCACCCAGACAACTTACCACCAGAACGCCCTTCCCTCCCTCCTCGCCCGGTACGCGCGATGCCTGAGCCCACGTCCACGCCCCAGCCATCGGGACCCACCCCGGGTTTCGTCCGTCGCCATTGGGGGAAGCTGACGCTCACGAGTCTGGTGCTGATTCCCGCCGCGGTCTTCGGGCTCTGGGCGGCGGTCGCGCTCGGCTACACCTATTCGAGCGGGACCCGGACCGGGTATCTGCAGAAGCTCTCGAAGAAGGGGTGGGTCTGTAAGACGTGGGAGGGGGAGATGGCGATGGCGACCGCGCCTGGGGTGTCGCCGCAGATGTTCACCTTCACGATCCGGAGCGACTCGCTGGCGGAGGCGCTGACGTCGGACATGGGTCGGGGCCGGGTGGCCGTCTCATATGAAGAGCACCGCGGGGTGCCGACGAAGTGCTTCGGCGAGACGCCGTACTTCGTTGTGGGGTATGAGGTTATCCCGTGATGGCCGAGTCAGTCTGACCCCGTGGAGCCGTTCGGCGTGCCGGCGAGTCAGAGGCGCTGTCTGGGTTCGTCTGGGGGTGCTTGGGGGGGTCGTGGGATGGGGGGGCAGATTCCTGGCTATTGCGCCCTTCCCTCGTCTCCCATAGCTTCTCAGGGTCCCGCGGAATTTCCGGGGGTGGGTCCAGCGCGGGGGATCACATACAGTCCCGCGGTCTCGATTGTGCAGCAGGGTCGGTGCGTTCCGCTCCTGTCAGCAATCAACAAAATCAGGAGTAGGGAATGCGTACGACCG
>JBMTAR010000291.1:0-2058 GCA_049428925.1 Gemmatimonadaceae bacterium | reverse complement strand
CGGGCGGGTCAGTGCGGGGACGTTCCCGTCGGGTGGTGCGCGCTGTCGGCGCGCGCCACGGACTCCCGGGCCAGCGAGTCGGCGCGCGCGATCGAATCACGCCGCGCGACCTCGCGGACCATCACGATCGCCTCGAGGTGCTCCTCGTAGGTGCGCCGGAACTCGTGGTGCCCGTCGGGATGCGCGACGAAGAACCGATACGGCACCGTGGCGGGGAAGAGGGTGGCCTCGAGGCTCGCGCGCCCCGGCGCGGCGATCGGGCCCGGCGGGAGACCGGGATACCGATACGTGTTGTAGGGGGAATCGACCTTCAGGTGACGGAGCAGCACGCGCCCCGGGCGCTGCCGCAGCGCGTACTGCACCGTGGGGTCGGCCTGCAGCGCCATCCCGATGCGCAGTCGATTGCGGTACACCCCCGCGATGATCGGCCGCTCGGCGTCCTTCACTGCCTCCTTCTCGACGATCGACGCGAGCGTGACCACCTCGTGGCGGGTCTGCCGCAGTTCGGTGAGCCGCGCATCCCACGTTGGGTCCCAGCGTGCCTCGAAGCGCTTCACCATCAGCTCGATCGCTTCGCGGGCGGTGACCCCCTTGGGCAAGTCGTAGGTATCGGGGAAGAGGTAGCCTTCGGCGGTCGCGACGCGGCGCGGGATGCCGAGTCGGGCGAGGAGGGCGGGATCGCGCACCGCCGCCTCGAGGGAATCGAGCGGGAGGTCGAGGGTGCGTGCGAGGACGGGGAGCGTCTCGAAGAGCGGCCACCCCTCCGGGATCGTCACACGGTTCATGATCCCCTCGCCGGTCTGCAGGGTATGCAGCACGCCGTTCCAACTCGCGCCCCGCCGGATCACATAGGTCCCGTAGCGGGTGGAGCGGTCACGGCCGCGGCGTGCGGCGTAGAAGCCGAAGAGGCGCGGGTAGCGCACGACGCCGTGCGCGGCGAGGGAGTCGGCGGCTTCGCGGAAGCTCGAGCCGGGCCGGATGGTGAGGACGACCTCGGCGTCGTCGCCTGTGGCGCACCCCGCGAGGAAGCACGCGGCCAGGGCGGTCACGAACCCGCGGCGTCGATTAGGCATTGGCGGCGGCGAAGGTGCGCAGCGCATGCTGCAGGAGGATCGTCGCCGCCATCGCATCGACGTCACCCTTTCGCCCCCGGGTGGAGCCTTCCATCGCCTGGACCGCGCGGAGGGCGGCGGCGGTGGTGAAGCGCTCGTCGACGAGTTCCGCGGGATGTCCGGTGCGCGTCTGGAGCTCGTGCGCGAGGCGGCGCGCCTCCGCGGCGCGCGGGGTGTCCTCCCCCTGCGCGTCGAGCGGGAGTCCGACCACGAAGCCCGCGGCCTCGAGCGCGGTGGCCTGCTCGAGGATCGCCGTGAGCGGCGGGCGCTTGCCGGGGCGACGGAGCAGATGACCCGCAGGCGACGCGATCATCCCGAGCTCATCGCTCACCGCGAGCCCGACGCGGCGGTCGCCGAGGTCGATCGCGAGCCAGCGGCGGCGCCAGGAGAGGGTCACGCCCCCTCCGCCATACGGGTGAAGAACTCCTCGTTCGTCGCCGTCTGCGCGAGGCGCCGGAGGATGAACTGCACCGCGTCGTCGGGGGCCATACTCCCCACGAAGTGTCGGAGGAGGAAGATGCGGTTGCGCTCCTTCTCGGTGAGGAGGAGCTCCTCCTTCCGCGTGCCGGAGCGGTTGATCTCGAATGCCGGATAGATGCGGCGGTTCGCGATGTCGCGGTCGAGGACAATCTCCATATTCCCCGTCCCCTTGAACTCCTCGAAGATCACCTCGTCCATCCGCGAGCCGGTCGAGACGAGCGCGGTGGCGACGATGGTGAGGGAGCCGCCGCCGTCGATGCGCCGGGCGGCGCCGAAGAAGCGCTTGGGGCGCTCGAGCGCCTTCGCATCCACGCCGCCCGAGAGGATCTTCCCCGACATCGGGATGATGGCGTTGTGGGCGCGCGCGAGCCGCGTGATCGAGTCGAGGAGGATCACGACGTCGCGCCCCGCCTCGACGAGCCGCTTCGCCTTCTCGATCACCATCTCGGCGACCTGAACGTGGCGC
>JBMTAR010000290.1:0-2063 GCA_049428925.1 Gemmatimonadaceae bacterium | reverse complement strand
CTCTCCGCCAAGCGCATCGATCTCCTGCGCACCGGCTCGCGCAGCAGCCACTGGCTCGAGGTCGTGCTCGATGAGGGGCGCAATCGGCAGATCCGGCGGCTGTTGGCGGTCGAAGGGCTCGAGGTGAAGCGCCTGATCCGCGTCGCCGTCGGCGCACTGGCGCTCGGTGACCTCGCGAAGGGGGCGTGGCGACATCTCACGCCGGACGAGGTCCGCGCGCTCGGCTGAGGGGGCTGCGACGCCGGCGGCCGGGCCGGCAGATCGCGGTGCCGGGTGTCAGGGGACCGGACGGGGACGCGCCGGCTTCGTCCCGTTGAGCCGCGGACGCGGCCCGTTCCCGACGTCCACCGTCAGGTCCTTCAGCATCGACGTGATCCGCGCATAGTGCGGGTAGTCGATGAACTCCGGTTCGTCGCTGCGCTGATGGTAGTCCCCGTGCAGGCCGGTGAAGAAGAAGGCGATCGGCACCCCTTGGCGCGCGTAATTGAAGTGGTCGCTGCGCCCATAGAGGTTGTTGTAGCCCGCCCAGCTGATCGGGTCGTCGAACTTGTAGTCGAGCGCGAGCGGCCGGGCCTGCTTCGCATTGCTGGCCTGTACCTGCTCGCCGAGGTCCTTCGAGTCGAAGAACGACCCAATCACCCCGACGAAGTCGTCACCGCCGCCGGGAAGGTCCTCGGCGCGTCCGCGGCCGATCATGTCGATGTTGATCTGCGCTACGACGGAGTCGAGCGGGACCGTGGGGTTCCGCGTGAAGAAGGCCGAGCCGACGAGGCCGCCCTCCTCACCCGTGTGCCAGATGAACAGGGTGGAGCGCTTGGGCTTCACCGGCATCGCGGCGATCGCCTCGGCGATTTCCAGCACGGCCATCGAACCCGAGCCGTCGTCATCCGCCCCGTTGTTGATCGAGTCGAGCCGCGGCGTCGGGTAGCGGCGTCGGATGCTGTCCATGTTCACGCGGAACTGGGAGAGCACCTCGATCGTCGGCTGCCGCATCCCGTTGGCGATCATCCATCGCATCCGCAGGTCGTTGAACGCCTTGAGTGAGTCCTTGTCGACCGGAGTGGTGAAGCCGACGTGGTCGTTGTGCGCTCCAATCGCGACATACTGCCGCGCGAGCGTCGGATCGCTGCCGGGGATGATTCCCACCACGTTGCGGCCGAACTCCGAAGGCAGCTCGATGAAGTCGAGCGCCGCGTTCACGGTCCCACCGGTCGTGCCGGGGGCGATTCCCTCGAAGCTCGTCCGAGAGAAGAGCGCTGCAGCCGCCGCGCGGGTGATCCGGAACTGCGCCTGCGGCTGCAGCTGCGCGACCTGCTGCCGCAGCAGGGCGAGCGAATCGACGGCCGCGCCCGCCGGTGTCGGGGCGCCACGCGGTGCCGGCGTGATCGTCGCGACGGTCGGCTCGTTGATCGCCGCGCGCTGGGCGGGGGGGAGCGCGTCGAGATCGATGACGGCGACCGCAGCCGCAGCGTCGAAGCGACCGGCGGCGGTCGGGCCGGCCCGCCCGCCGCACGCAACGCCGCCGGCCCCGCTGCGCCGCCCCGGCGCGGGGAGGAGCACCACGAACTTCCCGGCCGCCGCGGCCGCGGAGATTTGGGTGGTGGTGTCGCCCTGCGTCCCGCCAAAGATCACCGTCGCGTCGGCGACCGGCCGTGGCGCGCGCGCCCCCGGCACCGCCACGACATCGGTGTTCCACGCGAGTGGATTCCCGTTCACCGTCACACGTGAGTTTGGCGTGAAGCGGCGCAGGTGATACGGCAGTACCTGGAAGTAGGTGCCATGGTCGCCCGCGGGGAGGACGCCGAGCCGCCGCAGCTCCGCGGCGATGTAGTCGGTCCCCTTCCGGTTGCCGACGCGACCGACCTGCCGCCCCTGCATCGAATCGTCCGCGAACTGATAGAGCCGGATCTGGAGGTCGCGCACCGTGATGCCGGGCGTGGTGGGCGCCGGCCGCACGCGCGCGGGATTGCCGTAGCGGTTCACCTCCTGTGTCTGGGAGACGCGAGGCGTGGTCGCGGCGAGGCACATCGAGAGGAGAGCGGGGACGAGAACGAGACGGTGCG
>JBMTAR010000289.1:0-2080 GCA_049428925.1 Gemmatimonadaceae bacterium | reverse complement strand
ACGTTCGCCACCTGCGCGGCCGGGAGGCCGAGGGCGGCGAGGCCACCGGCGAGCTGGCCGGCGTATGCCTGCATGATCCCCGGGACCATCACGTGGCCAGAGGCCGACACCGGGTTCGGCCCGCCGAACGGCGAGCGCATGCAGAGGCCACCGTTGATGGCGGCGTCACAGCTGCGATCGTACTTCCACCCTTCCTTCGCCGGGTTGCCGAAGATCCGGACCTGGGTGTTCCCGAGGACCGGGCCGAGGTTCACGTTCTGGCCCGAGAACTGATCGAGGAAGAACGAGAACGAGGCGGGGGAGTTGAAGGCGCGGTTGTAGGTCAGGCGCCAGTTCTGCGTCGGCGTCGCCTTCCAGACGAAGGCCGCACGCGGCGAGAACTGCGTCCCCTCGAGGCGCGAGTTCATGTCGCCGCGGACGGCGCCGGTGAACTCGATGTTCTCCGAGAGGTTGCGGGTGAACTGCAGGTAGCCGCCCATCTCGGTGATGTTGTCATCATCCTCGTTGCGGCCCATGATCGTCCCCGCCGTCACCGGCGTGGTCGCGATGTAGTCCGCCCCGGCGGTGAACTTGGTGTCCCCGAGGTTGAAGCCCTGCTGGAGCTGCCCGACGAGGACGGTCGAGTTGTCGACGACCGGGAGCCCCGTGCGGAGGTAGTAGGTGCCGTTGTCGTCCGCCGCATCGGCGTTGCCGGCGTTCGACCCGTTGTAGAAGACCTGCGCGAAGAACTTCTTGTGGCGGAAGCGCTGCTGGACGTTGAGGTAGCTCCAGTTCTTGACCTGCGCGGCGCCGAAGGTGCCGGTGATCTCGAGGGCGCTGGCGACGTTCGAGTAGCCGACCGTCGTGATCGCCTCGGTCTCCTCGCTCGGGCGGTAATCGATCCGCGCCTCACCCGAGTACTTCTCGAGGCCATAGTCGCGGAACTTGGCGATGCCGCTGCGCGAGGCCGGCACGCCGGGGTTCACCGCCCCGGTCGGGGTGCGGCCCCAGACGGCGTAGTTCGCGCGCGCCTGCGGGGTGGCGTTCGGGCCGAGGTCGATCTCGTTCGGGTCGGTGTACTCCCAGTCCTGCGCGGTGAAGTACTCGCCGGAGAACTTGTAGCCCCACTTGTCGCCCATGGTGCCGGCGTGGCGGAGGCCGACGCGGGCGAGCGAACGCTCACCGCCGTCGAGGGTGATCTGGCTCCCCTTGGAGTTGAACGGGGACTTGGTGATCACGTGGAGGACGCCGGCGCCGGAGTTCGGGCCGTAGAGCGCCGAGGCCGGGCCCTGCAGCACCTCGATGCGGTCGATGTCGTCACCGGTGCCGGTGAAGAGGAAGGGGACGTTCACGCGGAGCGACGGGACGCCGGCGAACCGGTAGTCCTGCAGCATCAGCATGGAGGTCGAGAAGGCGTTGTTGAAGCCGCGCGAGACGATGTTCGCCTGCACGATGCCGCCGTTGGAGATCGAGACGCCCGGGACCGCCTTGATGTGGTCCACGATCGAGGCGGCCGGCCGCTCGGCGATCCGCTCCGAGGTCACCACCGAGATCGCGTTCGGCGAGTCGAGGATCTTCTCCGGCTCGGCGCCGCGCGTGCCCGTCGTCACGACCTGGTTCAGGACCGCCGCGAGCTCCGAGAGCGAGACGTTCACCGTCGTCGTGGCGTTGGCCGCGACGCGGATCCCCTCGACCCGCTTCTGCGAGAAGCCGATGCGGGAGACGACGACCGCGTAGGTCCCGGCCGGCACGTTGCCGATCCGGTAGTTGCCGTCATCGCCGGTCGTGCCCAGCGCCACCCGGGTCGCCCCGGAGACGATCTGGACCTGCGCCCCAGGGATGGGCGTGGCGCCCCCCTCCTGGGTGACCCGCCCGGCCACGGTGCCGGTCTGCGCCTGCGCGGTGCCGACCGCCGTGACGAGACCGAGCAGGGCGAGGGCCGAGCTGAGGAAACGAATTCGCATACGGAGAAGACCTCGGTGAACGTGATGAAGGCCCCCGGGGAGCCCCGGGAACCGCGAGTTAACATCCCACCCGTGGGGGGTCGGCGTCAATGCTACGGGATGTCAGTCGAATCCTGACGAGCCGGTGGGGAGGGGGG
>JBMTAR010000288.1:0-2094 GCA_049428925.1 Gemmatimonadaceae bacterium | reverse complement strand
ATGGACGACGTGCATGAGGCGCCGGTGCTCTGCGTGTCCGAGCGCGGCGATCGCGCCGTGATCTCGAAGGCCGCCGATGCCGACCTGACGCAGCCGTGGGCGGCGAACGTCATCGACCTCTGCCCGGTCGGCGCGCTCGTGTCGAAGGACTTCCTGAACAAGGCCCGCGCGTGGGAGCTCGACCGGACGGCATCCATCTGCCCGGGCTGCTCGCAGGGGTGTAATACCGTCCTCGAGACCCGCGATAACGTCGTGATGCGGATGAAGCCGCGTCCGAACGACGCCGTGAACCACTTCTATCTCTGCGACGTCGGGCGCCTCGACTATCACTGGATGAACCGTCCGGACCGGATCGAGTCGCCGAAGATCCGCCTCGCCGACGTACTGTCCCCTGTGGACTGGGAGATCGCGCTCGGGCAGGCGGCCGAGGCGCTGCGGGGACGCCGGGCCTACGTCGTGGCCAGCCCGCAGCTGTCGAACGAGGCGCTCTTCCTCCTGAAGCGGATCGTGACCGCGACGGGGGGCGAGGGGGCCTTCCGCTGTGCCACCGGTCCGGAGGCGGCTCTCCCGGGCGTTGAGGATCTCGCGCTCCGCGCCGACCGCGCCCCGAATGTTCGTGGGGCGGAGCTCCTTGGGTTCACCCGTCGCGACACCGACCTCCTGGCCGGCCTGAAGTCGGGTGACGTGCTCGTCGTCGCGGGGGATCAAATGGACGGCGTCGACATCCGCCGCGCGGCGGACGCCGCTGCGGTGATCGTGGTGGGCTCTACGCTCCCGGTCGGGCTCTCGACGCCGGTCGCTGTCCTGCCGATTGCGAACGTGGCGGAGGAGGAGGGCACCTTCACGAACCTGCGCGGTCGCGTCCAGCGATTCCTGCAGGCGAAGGCCGCCCCCGGCCTGGCGCGCCCGAGTTGGTATGCGCTCGCCGACCTGGCCACCGCCGCCGGTGCGCCGAGTGATGACTGCTCGCTTCCGTCGCGGGCGTTCGCCGCGCTGGCGGCGGCGGAGCCGGCGTTCGCCGGGATGTCCTACGACGCGCTGGGATTGCGCGGTGCGACCGTCGCCGGCACGGAGGTGGCGCGATGACCGGTCTGGATCCGATGCAGCTCGACCCCGGCCTCTGGCCGTTCCTCATCGCGACGGTCGTGAAGATGCTGATCATCTTCACCATCTACATGGTCGTGGTGGCCTACACCACGCTCGCCGAGCGGAAGGTCTCCGCGTGGATTCAGGATCGCCACGGACCGAATCGCGTCGGTCCCTGGGGGCTCTTTCAGGTGCTCGCCGACGGCGTCAAGAACTTCCTGAAGGAAGAAACGATGCCCGGTGAGGTGAACAAGCCGCTCTTCCTGCTGGCGCCGGCGGTGGCGTTCACGTGCGCGCTGGTCGCGTGGGCGGTGATCCCCTTCGGCGCGCCGCTGCCGACGCCATGGGGCCGCATCGACCTCGTCGTCGCCGACCTGCCCATCGGCTTTCTCTACACGCTCGCGATCACGTCCATCGGCGTGTACGGGATCGTGCTCGCCGGCTGGTCGTCGAACAACAAATACGCCCTGCTCGGTGGCCTGCGGTCCTCCGCGCAGATGGTCAGCTACGAGGTGGCGATGGGGCTCAGCACCGTCTGCGTGCTCCTGATCGCCGGGAACGTCTCGCTGCCGGGCATCATCGCCCAGCAAGTGGAGACGAGCTGGAACATCGGGCTCCTGTCCGTGGCGGCGTTCCTCTTCCTCGTGTCGGCCTTCGCCGAGACGAACCGCGTCCCCTTCGACCTGCCCGAGGCGGAGTCGGAACTGATCGCCGGCTATCACAGCGAGTACAGCGCGATGAAGTTCTCGCTCTTCTTCATCGCCGAGTACGCCAACATGCTCACGGCGAGCGCGCTCTTCGTGACGTTCTTCCTCGGCGGCTGGGACATCCCGTTCACGAGCTGGGACAACACGGGACCGGCGACGGTGGCGAAGGCGCTGGCGACGTTCGGGATGTTCGCGGCCAAGGTGCTCTTCTTCGTGTTCTTCTACATCTGGATCCGCTGGACGCTGCCGCGGTTCCGGTATGACCAGCTGATGTCGCTCGGGTGGAAGTTCATGCTGCCCG
>JBMTAR010000287.1:0-2106 GCA_049428925.1 Gemmatimonadaceae bacterium | reverse complement strand
ACCGGCGGCGAATCGTCGGCGTGCCAGGTGAAGTAGCCGAGGAGCCGCTCACTCTTGTTCCCCGTGCCCAAGGGGAGGGCGCGGTGCTTCGCGGAGAGATCGAAGAGGGTGATCATCCGCATCCGCGCCATCACGTTCCCGCGGCGCGCCGCATCGGCGGCGGACTCGTGCGCGAGGTAGCCGTCGACGGCGTCGGTGATCTCGAGGGTGCGCGAGCGGATGCGGAGCTGGTCGATGACGAGCTGCGCGTGCGCGAGCGAGTCGGGACTCGAGGTCCGGTAGGGCATCCGCACGGCGAGGACGGCATCCGGGCCGAGCGCGCGGGCGGCGAGCGCGGCCACCACGGCGGAGTCGACGCCCCCCGAGAGCCCGACGACGGCATCGGTGAACCCGCGGCGCCGGAACTCGTCGCGGAGGAAGGCGACGAGCCAGCGTTCGACGAGCGCGGGGTCGATCTCGAGGGTGGGCGGGGCGCCGCGGCCGCGCGTCCCGGAGTGAATGACCGGGAGGGCGGGGCAGGGCGCGGGCGTCGCGCCGTCGGATGGCGCGGCCCCTCGCGCGGCATCTCGCGCGGCATCCGGCACGTTCGAGTCGGTCGGCGTGCTCGTTGTCGTGCCGGTCGGTGTCGGCACGGCGGTGGTCCCCGCCGCCGCGATCCCCATCACGCGGTCGAGCTCCGGCCGCAGGAACGGCAGCATCGTCCGCAGGTCGGAGAGCATCGGGAGTTCGGCGCGCACCCGACCGATGTCGGCGAGGTCGAGGGTGACGCTGAGCATCGCCTCCTCGAACACGGGCGCACGGGCGCGCACGTCACCGCGCGGCCCCACGACGAGTGAGCCGCCCTGGAACATCCGGCCCCCCTCGCTCCCGACGAGGTTCGCGAGCACACAGAACACGCCCTGCTCCTCGGCGATGTCCCGCACGAGCCGTTCCCACCGCTCCACGCTCGCGGGGCCCGGCACGCCGTCGGCGCGCGGGGCGGTGCCGCGTGCGGGCGCGGCGGCGAGCACGAACACCACCTGCGCGCCGTCGAGCGCGGCGATCGTCCCGGTGAGCGAGTGCCACGCGTCCTCGCAGACGAGCAGGGCGGCGCGACCGATCGGGGTGTCGAAGGCGCGCACGCCGTATCCACGCTCGACGAAGCGCTCCTCGTCGAAGAGCGCGTACGTCGGCAGGAAGTTCTTGCGATGGACGTGCAGCAGCGCGGCGGGCGCGTCCCCCTGCAGGCGCAGGTAGGCGGCGCTGTTGTGGAGCGTGCCGTCGAGTGATTCGTAGAAGCCGAGGACGAGGTCAATCGCCTCGCCGCCGGGGACCGCGGCCCGGTAGCGCGCCTCCACCTCGGCGCGGAGCGTCTCCGCGGTGAGTGCGACATCGCGGACCCCGCCCTCGAGGAAGTACCCGGAGAGGACGGTCTCCGGGAGGACGAGGACGGCGGGCCGAGGGTCGAGCGCGACGGCCTGCGCCAGGAGCGCCCCGACCCGGTCGAGGTTCCCGGCGAGATCTCCCTTCCGGGGGCGGCACTGGGCGACGGCCACGGTGAGCATAGGAGAAAGGTGCCGACTCCGGGGGGCCAGCGGTACGGGGTCGGGGCATCCTTCAGAGGGGGTCGGTGTAGAATTCGACTGTGACGTCCGTCCGCTCCCTGATGGCGCCGTGCTCGGTACGCCGACGCCGCGCGTCCCGCCGGGCCACGGCCTGCGCGGTCGGCCTGTGGGTCGCGCTGGCGGCGGCCCCAGGCGGCGCGCAGGACCCGGTCGCCCCCGCCGCGGCCTCCACCGGCGAGCCCTGGCGGATCATCCGCCCCCCGCAGGCGTCGCTCGTCCTCGCGCGCGATGGCTCCCTCATCGGCGAGATCGGGCGCGAGTGGCGCGTGAGCGTCCCCCTCGCCTCGTTGCCGGCCTATGTGCCGCAGGCCTTCGTCGCCGTCGAGGACCAGCGCTTCTACCAGCACGACGGCGTCGACCTCGTCGGGATCGCAGGCGCGATCAAGGACAATCTCCTCGGCGCCTCGCGCGGTGCGAGCACCATCACGCAGCAGCTCGTCGGCAACATGCACCCCGACGTCGTCGACCGGACCGACCGCACGATCGGGCGGAAGCTTCGGGA
>JBMTAR010000286.1:0-2117 GCA_049428925.1 Gemmatimonadaceae bacterium | reverse complement strand
AGCATCTGCTGGGCGGCACGCCGGTGGAGGCGTTGCGCTACATCGCGCCGCCCGGTGAGTACAAGAAGCCGAAGGACGGATGACCCTCAGCACGCCCGCGAGTCTGCCGGCGATGATGGAGCCGTATCGGCGCCACATCGTCATCTGCACCGGTGGCTACTGCGCCCCCGACCGCGCAGGGCGTGCGCTCTACGCGCAACTCGCGCGGCTCCTGCAGCGGGAGGATCTCCTCTTCGGGCCGCAGCGCGTGAAGCGGAGCGAGACCCCGTGCCTCGGCGTCTGCGCCGGCGGGCCGGTCGCGGTCGTCTATCCAGAGGGGGTGTGGTACGCGCCCGTCACACCGGCGCTCCTCGAACGGATCGTCGTGGAGCACCTGCGCGACGGGCGCGTGGTGACCGAGGCGGTCTTCCATCGCCTCGGCGGCGCGGTCACCCCCGCGCCATGAGTCGCGCGACGCGCTCCTCCGTCGAGGGGTGCGTCGAGAAGAGTGACGAGAGGCCGCCGCCGTGCGCGGCGAGCGGGTTCACCTGCGCGAGCGGCGCGACCGCAGGTGCCACATCCATCGGGATCCGCTGCGCGTAGGCGTCGAGCTTCCGGAGCGCCCGCGCCAGACCGCCGGCCCGGCCGTGGATCTCCGCGCCCACCGCGTCTGCCTTGAACTCGCGCTGCCGCGAGATCGCGAACTGGATCAGCATCGCGGCGAGCGGCGCCACGATCATCATCACCAGCGCCACGGCCGGGTTCCCGCGCTCCTCATCGTCACGGCCGCCACCGAAGAGCATCCCCCACTGCGCGATCTGCGCAAGGCTCGAGATTGCGCCCGCCATCGTCGCGGTGACGGTCTGCAGCAGCATATCGCGGTTCTTGATGTGCGCGAGCTCGTGTGCGATGACCCCCTCGAGCTCCTCGCGGTCCATCAACTTGAGCAGCCCCGAGGTGACGCAGACCACTGCGTGCTCCGGATCGCGACCCGTCGCGAAGGCGTTGGGCTGGTCGTGTGGTGCGATCGCGACCGTGGGCATCGGCAGACCGGCGCGCTGCCGCAGCCGGTCCACCATCTCATACAGCTCCGGCGCCTGCGAGCGGTCGACGACCTGCGCGCGATACGAGCGCAGGACCATCGACGCCGAGTTCCAGTACATAAAGACGTTCATCCCCGCCGCGAAGAGCAGGGCGAGCGTCATTCCGCTCTGGCCTCCGAGCGCGCCGCCCGCCGCCCCGACCAGAGCGGTGAGACCGGCCATCAGCAGGAAGACCTTCAGGTTGTTCATTCAGAGCTCCGACAAAGGGTGCGGGGTGCCAGGGCGCGCCCGCCACTTTGGCGGGGCGTTTCCTGACGACATACCCCAAAGGTGCAATCGCCGTGCCAGACCACCACTGACGGCTTGAGGTGCAATACGGAACACCGGACCTAATTCTGTCCAGCGTTCAGCCTCTCGCCTGAAGCGTTCAGCCTCCCCGAGAGCGCTCCCCACCCCTATACTCTGCCCAACTCTCTCGCCGAGGCTGTCCGATGTCCTCCAAGAAGCTCATCCTCGACTACATCTATGAGAAGGAGACCGCGCTCGCCGACCGGGTCTACCTGACTCAGCCGATCGGTGGTGGGAAGACGATCGACTATACCTGGCGACAGGTTCTCGACGAGGCGCGTCGGATGGCGGCCCACCTCCGGAGCCTCGGCCTCCAGCCGGGTGATCGCGTGGCGATGCTCTCCAAGAACTGCGCCCACTTCTTCATGGCCGAGCTGGCCATCTGGATGGGCGGATTCACCACCGTCGCGATCTTCCCCACCGAGAAGTCCGATACGATCGCCTACATCCTCGAGCACAGCGAGGCGAAGGCGATCTTCGTCGGCAAGCTCGACGCGGGATGGGAGGCGCAACTCCCCGGCATCCCCGACGCGGTGCACCGCCTGAGCTTCCCCCTCGCGCCCACCGTCGTCGGCACGGCGTGGGATCAGGTCATCGCGACGGTCGCGCCGCTTGGCGGGCAGCCCGCGCGCGCGGCCACGGACCTCGCGCTCCTCCTCTACACGAGCGGATCGACCGGCACCCCGAAGGGGGTGATGCACGACTTCGGGCACATCACCGCCGCCTCGGAGGGGATCGTGCGCGGCA
>JBMTAR010000285.1:0-2130 GCA_049428925.1 Gemmatimonadaceae bacterium | reverse complement strand
AGAGCTGCGTCCCCTTCGGCGTCCAGAAGGCCGCCCCCGGCGCGTGCGGGAAGAAGTGGAAGAGATCGAGCTGCTTGCCGAGCACGCGGTGGTCACGCTTCCGCGCTTCCTCCATCCGGTGCAGGTGCTGCTCGAGCTCCTCCTTCTTGAAGAAGGCGGTCGCGTAGATGCGCTGCAGCATCTGCCGCTTCTCGTCGCCGCGCCAATACGCGCCCGCGGCGGAGAGGAGCTTGAAGTGCTTGAGATACGAGGTGTCCGGCACGTGCGGACCGCGGCACAGATCCGTGAACGGGCCGTCGGTGTAGGTGGAGATCACCTCATCCGACCCCTCGAAGTCTTCGAGACGTTCGAGCTTGAGCGGGTCGTCGGCGAAGACCTGCTTCGCCTCCGCCTGCGTCACCTCGGCCCGCACAAAGGCGAACTTCTCCGCCACGACCTTCCGCATCTCGGCCTCAAAGGCTTCGAGGTCCTCGGGCGTGAAGGGCTTGGCGACCTCGAAGTCGTAGTAGAAGCCGTCGTCGATGGCGGGACCGAAGCCGATCTTCGCGTCGGGGCGGAGCCGCCGCACGGCGGTCGCGAGGATGTGCGCCCCGGAATGCCGCAGCACGGCGAGCGCGCGCGGATCCTTCTCGGTGATGACCTGAAACGCCCCGCCGCGGCGGATCGGCGTCATCAGGTCCTGAACCTCCCCCTCCACGGACACCGCGATGGCGGCCTGCAGGAGGCGGGGGCCGATGGTCGCGACGACGTCGCGAGCGAGGGTCCCCGGGGCCACCTCGCGGGTGGCGCCGTCGGGGAGGGTGAGGACGAAGGGCGCGGCGTCGACCATGCAGCAAAGGTAGCGGGCGGGCTACTTTACAGGAATGAGCGAACCGACGTCCGCGACCCCGGAATTCCCCACGCATTTCGACTTCGCCACCGCCGAACCCGCACTGACGGCGGCGTGGGAAGCGGCCCGCCTCTTCCGGGCCGAGGCCGACCGTACGACCCGCCTGGGCGGCGACCGCGACCCGTTCACGGTCCTGATCCCGCCGCCGAACGTCACGGCGGTCCTCCACGTCGGCCACGGCCTGAACAACACGGTGCAGGACGTGATTGTCCGCTGGCGCCGGATGGCTGGGGACGAGGCACTCTGGGTCCCGGGCACCGACCACGCCGGCATCGCCACGCAGAACGTCGTCGAGAAGCTCCTCGCCAAGGAGGGGAAGACGCGCTTCGACCTCGGGCGCGAGGCCTTCGTCAAGCGCACGGAGGCCTTCGTCGAGGAGACGGGGGGGACGATCCTCCGGCAGCTGAGCGCCATCGGGTGTTCGGCGGACTGGTCCCGCACCGCGTACACCTTCTCCCCCGCCCTCTCGCGCGCCGTGCGCGAGGCCTTCGTTCGACTCCACGAGCAGGGGCTCGTCTATCGCGGACACCGCGTCATCCACTGGTGCACCCGCTGCCTCACCTCGCTCTCCGATGAAGAGGCGGAGTTCCACGACAGCGAGGGGAAGCTGTACCACATCCGGTATCCGCTCGCGGACGACCCGTCGCAGGGGATCACCATCGCGACGACGCGGCCCGAGACGATGCTCGCCGACGTCGCCGTCGCGGTCCATCCCGAGGACGAGCGCTACGCCGCCTTGGTGGGTCGCACGCTGACGTTGCCGCTCGTGGGGATCCGCATCCCGGTGATCGCCGACGGCTACGTGGAGAAGGACTTCGGGACCGGCGCGCTCAAGATCACCCCCGCGCACGACGCCAACGACTTCGAGGTTGGGAAGCGGCACGGGCTCGGGATGCCGGTCGTGATCGACGCCGAGGGGCGCATCGCCGCAGTCGCCGACGCCGAGGGGCGCATCCCCGACGCGCTCGCAGGGCTCGACCGCTTCGAGGCACGGAAGAAGGCCGCCGAGTTGCTCGAAGCGGCCGGCGCGCTGGTGAAGGTCGCCGCGCACCCGAACAGCGTGCGGCGGTGCTACCGCTGCGACACCGTCGTGGAGCCGCGCCTCTCACCGCAGTGGTTCGTGAAGATGGCGCCGCTCGCCGCACCCGCCCTCGCGGCGGTGAAGGACGGTTCGATCCGACTCCTGCCCGAGAAGTGGGAGAAGGTCTACATCAACTGGCTCGAGGGGATCCGCGACTGGA
>JBMTAR010000284.1:0-2167 GCA_049428925.1 Gemmatimonadaceae bacterium | reverse complement strand
CGACCCGGGAGGGCGGCGAGCTCATAGGGCCCGTCGGTGACCGCGAGGCCGAGACGGCCGTCATCGGAGAGTGTCACGGGGGGGAGCGAATCGCGCCCAAGCCGACGCATCTGCCGGGTCGCCACCGTGTAGATCGCGGGGACGCTGCGGTTCCGGTCCTGCGCGAGCTGCAACCGCTGCATCGGCTGCGGGCGCGTGTCGCGCCAATGCCAGAGCTCGAAGATCGCCTTGTCGGCGAGCGAGTCGGCGGGGATCGAGTCGGGGAGGACGGCGGCGACACCGAACCGCACGACGCCACCGCCACGCACGAACTCGACCCCGCGCTCGCTGATCCGCTGCCCCTCGCCGACCGCACCGGCGGCGACGGCGAGCGTCACCACGGCGGGCTTCGTCGCCGAGAGCGCGGCGTGATAGAGTGCGAGCCGCGGCTTCTCCGTCGACCACTCGTCCGCATCGGTCAGGAAGGCGAGCTGAGCCCCCGTTGCATCGAAGGCGAGCGCGCGGTAATTCCCTGTCCCGCGCTTGAGCGGTGTGGTGACGCCGGTGGCGAGTCGACGGAGATAGACGCCGTCGATGCCGAGCGAATCGGCACCGGCCTGCACATACGCGAGCCACTGTTCGCCGCGGTCGAGCGCGTATTCCGTGACGCCCTCGATCCGCGTCTCAGCCCCCGAGGCGAGCTCGCGGAGGACCAGTGGCGCCCCCGTCTCCTTCTTCTTGGCGGCGGGTTTTGTCGTCGCGGAATCGGCGCCGGCGGCGCGGGCGGCCGGACGCGCCGCCGCGGTATCCGCCTCGAGCTGATACGCGATGAATCGTCCCCCGTCGCGCGCGAGCTGGAAGCCACGAACCTTCTCGATCGTCGTGACGCGCCCCGTCTCGAGCGCCAGGAGGCCGAGGGCGGGTTTCGGTTGCTCGGCCGGCCTCGCCCGGCGCGCCCGCGCCGAATCGAGCGCCCCCTTGGTGGGGTAGCGCAGGAAGGCGATGAATCGTGCGTCGGCGGTGGCCTGTGCCGCCTGCGGCGTGAAGGCCGAGCCCGTCACACTCGTGAGGGGTCGCCCCGTCCATCCGCGCGCCACGCGATGCTCAACGCTGCCGCTGGTGGCGCGCACGACGAGCTCCCCATCCCCCACCGTCGGGGTGAGTGTGTAGAAGGCCCACCGCCCGTCGCTGGTGAGTGCGGGCTGGAGGATCGACCGCCAGAGGTCGTAAGTGTCCTGCGTGAGCGGGAGGCGCTCTGGACCGACCTGCGCGCCGAGGAGGCGCGGGGCGAGGACGACGAGCAGGAGGCGAGCGAGGCACCGGAGGCGCAGCGGCATCGGACGGCGGGGTTCGGGGGTATCTTCCGGGGGAATCAACGACGGTCCCAATGTACGCGCGCTCCGCCCCACCCGCTGCGAGGTTCCCCCTGTGAAGCGGCTCCTCACCTACTTCCTCCGCGGCCTGGTCCTGACGGTGCCGCTCGCCGTCACGATCGCCGTCTGCCTCTGGGTGCTCCGCCGGGTCGACGGACTCCTCGGGCTCGGGATCCCCGGCCTTGGCCTCCTCGTCACGTTGGCCGGCATCACGCTCGTCGGATTCCTCGGCTCAACCTTCCTCGCGCAGCAGGCGGAGCAGTGGTTCGACGCTATCCTCGACCGCCTCCCCTTCGTGCGGCTGCTCTACTCGTCCACGAAGGACCTCCTGAACGCCTTCGTCGGAGAACAGCGCCGCTTCGACTCCCCCGTGATGGTGACGCTCTCGGCCGATGGAGCGCTCCGTACCTTCGGCTTCATCACGCAGGCCTCGATGGCGCGGCTCGGGATGCCAGGCGACATCGCGGTCTACTTCCCGCAGTCGTACAACTTCGCGGGTCAGGTGCTCGTGGTCCCCGCCGCGCGGGTACAGCGCCTCACCGCGCCGAGCTCCGAGGTGCTCGCCTTCATCGTGTCGGGCGGCGTCTCGGACGTCCCGACGCCACGCACGGAGACGGTATGACACCGGCCGTACTGCTACGGCGCGCCACATCGGCCACACTGACCTCCGTGGCCGCCGTGGCCGCGATGGTCGCGTCGCCGGGTATGCCGACTTCACGCCTCCATGCGCAGGACGCACCCTCCGCCCCCGCCTCGTCCGTCGTGCTGCTCGTCCCCGATCGCGTCTTCCTCGGCACCGAGGACTCCGCGCGCAC
>JBMTAR010000283.1:0-2180 GCA_049428925.1 Gemmatimonadaceae bacterium | reverse complement strand
ACTCGTACAGCGCATCCCCCGAGGGACGCACCTGCAGGATCACGGCGTTCAGCCCACTCGTCTGCGCGCGATCGAGGATCGCGAGCAGCTCCCGCTGCGCGCTGTCGGTCGGCAGTCCGGGTCGCGAGGGCCAGTCGATGTTGCTGACACTCGCCACCCACACACCGCGGAACTCGCGCACCGGCGCCGGAGCCGCGCAACTCGAGGCGGCACCGGCGCAGGGCACCGCGACGAGCGGCCCCTGGGGCGACGCCGCACGGGCGCCGAGCGCAAGTAGCACTAGGAGTGGCAGCGCTCTCATCGGACGAGATAGGTGAGGGCGCCCGTCGGGTGTGCCGAACAGGCACCGCCATACGTGCCGGGGCGTGGGATGGTGTATTCCACCGTCGCGCCCGCATCAGCAGCGAAGAGCGCCAACGCGTGCCGTACCGTGTCCCGATTCACGACGCGCACCACCGCTCCTCCGGTCCGCGCCTTCAACACCAAGGTCTCGGGCAACGCGGCCCCGCCCACGGTCGCGGCCCCACCGACCGCAATCTCGATCGTCGCCGCGGGCCGCGGCCACGTCACCCACGTGAGCACGGCGGTGCCGAGCAATACCGCACCCACCATCAGCTCACGGCGCACGGGTCACCGCCGAGACGAGGAGCGTGTCCCCAGATGTCAGCAGGAGACCGAAGGTCACCGTATCACCGGCACGCAACGGACGCCGGAGACGGAGCAGCATCACGTGTGTCCCCAGCGGTGCGAGCGACACCTCGGCGCCCGCCGGGATCGGCAAGGTCGAGACCGCCGACATATGCATCGTGCCTTCGTGTTGCGTCGTCTGGTGCACCGCCGCCGATTCAGCCGCCTCGGTCACGACGCCGACCACGGTGTCCGCCGACGTCCCGCGGTTGGCGAGCACCAGGTACGCCGCCGAGGTCGCCCCGCTGTCGGCGGGCCGCGCCCAGGCGTCCATCACCGCCAACGTCACCGCCGCGGGCGCCGTCGAGCCGGTTACCTCCCCCTCGGCACCGTCACCCGCCGGACGGTCGCCGCCGCCGCACGCGAGCGCGACGACGCTAGCGCAGACGGCGCAGATCTTCCGCGATTGAATCACCACGCACTCCAGGTGGGATCATGAGGCGCAGACGCCCCTCGGCGTCCACGACGAAGCTGTGCGCCGGATGGGCGACGGTGTAATCCGGCGTCCGGGGGTCCCCCTCCGGATACGCCGCGATGCTCCAATCCCGCAGCACCGGCGCGAGCTCGGCGTCGGTGAGCGCCGTGCCTTCAAAGGATGGATGGAACTGCCGCGCATAGGCCACCGCATCGGCCGGCGTGTCCCGCGTCGGGTCGACGCTGACGAACACCCACCGCACGCTGAGGGTGTCATCGCCAAGGGCACGACGCGCCCGCGCCCAGTCGGCGAGCGTCGTTGGGCAGACGTCGGGACAATGCGTGTAGCCGAAGTACACGAGCACCGTCGAACCGCGCGCCGACGCCAGGGTGAACCGCGAGGCAGGCTCCGCTGCCACGCCGGCCGCCGTGAGCGGCGGGGCTGGCGTCGCCGGGTCGAGGACGATGCCGTGCCACGGACGCTCGGCGCAGGCGGTGAACCCGAGGCCGATCGAGAGAAACAGGGCAAGACGGGGGGAACGCACCCTCGAAACTTATCGGGGGGGCCAAGGGACGAACGCGCTCACCTCGCGCTGGTACCGCCGGTATGCCTCCCCGCGCGACCGCACCGCGTGGGCCTCCGTCGCCGGGATTCCCGTCACGCGCGTGAGGAAGTAGAGCATCAGGAGCGGACTGCCGACCGTCGCCCACCCCCACGGTGACGGGAGCGCGAGCAACACGAAAGCGCACCAGATCAGCCAGTCGAAGAAGTAGTTCGGATGCCGAGACCACCCCCACAACCCGACGCGGCACACCGCACCGCGATTCGCAGGATCGGCCTTGAAGCGACGCAGCTGGGCATCTGCCATCCCCTCGCCCAGCACCGAGAGGAGCGCGAGCGCCACCCCCGCCCAGAGCACCGGATGGAGTCGTGGCGACGGGTCCGCCGCTGCCACGAAGAACGGACCCGCGAGCGCGACGGCGAGCACGCCTTGGAAGAGGAAGAAGGCGAGAAACTTGAGCCGGAGATTCCCGCCCCAACGCGCCCGGATCTCCGCGTACCGCGGATCCTCCGGCTC
>JBMTAR010000282.1:0-2201 GCA_049428925.1 Gemmatimonadaceae bacterium | reverse complement strand
GGGGGGGGGGCCCGCGGGGCCAGGCCCGCGCCGCGTCTCCTCCCGGAGTGGCGTCGTCTGCAACATCGCGACGACCCGGCCGGTGAGGTCCCACAGCTCCTGCACGCTGCCGAACGAGGAGACCGGGACGAGATACGAGAAGGGCTTCGTCATCCGCGTGACACGGAGATGCGTGCCGTCGGGCGAGAGGTCGAGGGCCCGCACCATCGTCGGCCGCCCGATCAGGCGCTCCCGACGCGAGGAGACGTCCACGAGAGCGAGCTGCCCCGTCGTGACCCACTCGAGCTGCGCCTGGTCGTGCGGATCCTCGAGGAGGCTCCAGTGAACCGGCTGCGGCACCTTGCGGGAGCCAGTGATCCGGACGCGCGGGCCATCTTCGATCCCGTCAGCCCCGTGCGTGGGCATCGGGCCACGTCCCCCCGGCACCAGCACCACGAGGAGTGCCGATCCATCGGCGGTGAAGCGCACCTCGTCCACGAGGGTCGCGAGGAGCGGCGTGCGGGTGATCTGCGTGCTCCGGCCCGTCGACACATCAGCGACATACGCGTGCGACGCGGTGGGGAAGTTCGCGATGAAGGCGATCTTGTCACCTCGCGGCGACCAGGTCTCCGCCGAGATCGTCGCGCCGGCCGGGGTCTGCACCGCGCGTGACGTCCCGGTACGCGGGTCGACGACGACGAGGCCGGTCCGCGTGCTCACGGTCAGCTCGCGCGAGCGGTTCGCTCGTGTGTCCACGTTCAGCCCACCGAGGTAGAGGTGCGGCGCGCCGTAGGCGGCGATCGATCCGCGGTCGGCGCCGGTCGTCCGCAGCGCCAGTGTGCGGCTCGCGTTCAATCGGTCGAATCGGATGTCGACGCGCGGGGTCATCACGATGCGCTCGATCGCCTCCGGGGGCCGGACGAATCGCTCGGCGGCGAGAATCGTACGGGGGTCCCACGACTCGGGCTGCTGCGCGCCGAGCGCGGCGGCGGAGAGGAGTGCGGCGGAGACGAGACGGGCGAGCGGTGAGCGCGGCATCGGCGTGGGGATGAGGGCGAAGATCAGGTGGGGAACGACGGTCGCATCGGCGTCACGACCGTCGTCAGCTCAGCGGAGGCAACTGGGGTAGGCGGGGTCCGGCCCGGCGATCGCTGGCCGGTTCGGGCGGGTCGCGATGGCGAGCATCACATCGTGGATGAAGCGGCCGAGGCGCGCCGAGTGCTCATACTCGATGTACTGCGGCTCGTCGGTGACCTGATGGTAATCCTGGGCGTAGCCGAGCGAGAAGTAGGTCACGGGGATGTTCTTCGCGACGTAGCTCACCTGGTCGCTGCGACAGAACCGGTTGAGCGGGTTCGCGGTCACGTCCCAGCTCCGATCGATGGCCATCGGTTCCGGGGAGTTCGCATTGACGGAATCGATCATGTCGCCGAACTCGCGGGAGAGCCGGCGCGCGCCGAGCATCTGCACCGAGTTGGGGCCGCCGAAGCGCACCTGGTCGGCCCGACCCTTGCCGAGCATGTCCATATTGTGGGCGGCGACGATCTTGGTGAGATCGACGGTCGGATGGTCGACGAACCACCGGGACCCCAGGAGTCCAGCCTCCTCACCCTGGTGCGAGATGAACAGGATCGAACGGGCTGGCCGCTCACTCGCGAAACGCTCGGCGATCTCCAGGAGGACCACCGTGCCGGAGCCGTCGTCGTCGGCGCCGTTGAAGATCGAGTCGAGCCGAGCGGGGCGCACGCGTCGCGCCGCGGCCAGGAGCGAATCGATGCGCCGCTGCTGCTCCGCCGTCGGGATGCAGGCCGGGTCGTTCGCGCCCTGCCGGCGCGTCACCGTGTTGACCGCGCGCAGCGAGTCGTGGTCGACGGGGGCGGTGTTGGCCCCGACGTGATCGTTGTGCGCGCCCACCAGCACGTATTCGGCCGCGAGGGTCGGGTCACTCCCGGGAAGCATCGCGATCACGTTCCGCGCGTGCGTCGCCGGCGCCGCGCGCCAGGCATACTGCCAGCCGCCGCTCACGCGCCCGCCGGTGGTGCCAATCGCGAGACCATTCAGCGGCCGCCCGAAGATCCGCTCGGCCGCCGCGCGCGTGACGGTCGCAGCGGCGAGCGTCGCGTCCGCTCCCGGCGTCGTCGCCGGCTGCATCATCCCCGCACCCGCCACGGCGGCACTGCGCGCCGCCGGAGCCACGGCAGCGAGCCCGACGATCAGGACGC
>JBMTAR010000281.1:0-2242 GCA_049428925.1 Gemmatimonadaceae bacterium | reverse complement strand
CGCGCGAGGAAGTCCGCCTGCGCCCCCGAGGTCTCGTTGTCGAGGAAGTACTCCGTCAGGAACTGCTGGATCAGCGGCGCGAGCGCCTCGGTCTTGATCGTGTAGGTCTGCAGGTTCCGGAGCTCGTCGCGCATGATGCGCAGCGTCTCCTCCGGACGCGTGGTCGTCACATAGAGACCGCCGGAGACGAGCGCGCGGTCGCGGAGCCGCGCCTCCACCGCGTACGTCAGGTTGCGGCGCGAGCGGACCTCGGCGAAGAGCCGGCCCGAGAGGATCGCCGTCGCCACGCGCAGGGCGGGGAGGTCGTTCGAGGCGGCAGGGGGCCCCGACCACCAGCCGAGGATGTAGTTGGTGGGGAGGCGCTGACTCACGACGTGGAGCCCGGAGCCGCTGAGCGCACCCGTCGGCTCGGGGAGCGTCCACTGATAGTCGCCCATCGGGAGCGTGGCGAAGCTGCGGCGCACGAGCCCCTCGAGCGTGGGGCGATCGACATCGCCGACGACCACGAGGAGGAGTCGCGAGCGCACCATCCGCTCGCGCCGGAATGCGACGAGCTGGTCGCGCGTGAGGCGCGCGACGGAGGCAGCCGTCCCCACCGGGGAGAGTCCGTACGGATGCCCCGCGAAGGCGACGCTGTCGGCGAGTGTCTCGAGGAGCGCGTCGGGGTCATCGGCGACCTGCGCGAGACCGGCGACGCGCTGCTCGCGCACGAAAGCGACGTCGGCCTCGCGCAGGGTGGGGCGCAGCAGGCGGTCGGCGTAGATGCGCCAGGCGGGGGTGAGTTGCGCGCGCGTGGTGCGCAGCGCGTAGACGGTGTAGTCCTCGTGCGGCACGACCCCGATGGCGCTCCCGGTGCGCGCCATCGCACGCCGGAGGGAATCGCCCGGGAATCCCACGGTGCCACGCTCTGTGACCTCGAGGAGCATCGGCTCGATCCCCGCGGTGGCGGGTGTGACGAGCCGGACGCCACCCAGGAGATAGAGGTTTGCGACGACGAGGCCGGTGGTGGTGCGCCGATGGATGACGCGCACGCCGTCGACGTCGAAGCGGACGGTCCCGGTGTCGGCTGGTGCGGCACTCGCGGCGGACGAGCTCACAGACGCCGTGGGTGGCGCCGGGCGAGCCGGTGCGCGCTGCGCGTGGAGCGAGGTGACCGCGAACAGGAGGAGCAGGATGCGCGCTGTCATCGCTCGAGCTCCGCCGTGGTGAGACCGATCGCCGCCCGCGCGCCGGTGGGCAGCATCACCCCGGTCACCCGCGGCTTGCCGAGGATGTATGTCCGTGCGTACGCCTGCAGCTGGGCCGGTGTCTGTCGTGCCATCTCATCGATGTACCGGAAGTGGTAGTCGAGGCTCAGCACGCTCCACCAGAACCCGATGGTATGCGCGTTCTCGGAGCCCCGCTCCGCCCCGAACGCCGTGGTCACCGCACGGTTCGCTTTCACCGCCTCGAGTTCATCCGCGGTGAAGTACCCGGGCGTCACTGTCTCAGCCAGCGCCGAATCGAGCACGGCGAGCGCCTCACGCAGCTTCTCGGGCGCGGTCTGCCCGCTCACGGTGATCGGCCCGACGTTCGCGAGCGTGTAGTAGTTCACGAGCACCCCCTGCCAGAGCCCGCTCTCGACGAGCCGACGCTGGAAGCGCGAGGTGGGCTGGTTGAGGATGTCGGAGAAGACGTCGGCGGCGAAGGTCGCGGCCTCGTCGGCGCGCGCGCCGGGCCCGTGCCACTGCATCTGCACCGTCGCGGCGTTGACCGGCTCCTCGACGATCACCGCCACATTCCGCGACAGGGGCTTCACGGCTGGCACCGGTGCGCGTGTGAAGGGGTCGGGGCCGCGCGGCCAATCGCCGAAGACCTGACCAGCGAGCCGCACGACAGCCCGCGGGTCCACATCCCCCGTCACGACGAGCGCGCTGTTGTTCGGCACGTAGTAGAGGTCGCGGATGGTCCGCATCTGCTCCGACGTCACGTTGGAGATGACGTCGCGGTCGCCGATCGTGTTCTTGCGGCTCCAGAAGTCGCCCCAGAGCACCTGCCCGATCCGCTGGTCCAACCGAAAGAACGGCGACGATTCGGCCCGGTCGTACTCGCCGAGCACGACGACCTTCTCGCGCGCGAGCTCATCGGCGCGGAACTGGGCGCCCCGGAGCGCGGCGGAGAGGAAACGCATCCCCCCTTCGAGCGAATCGGCGACCACGGTCAGGTAGTAGGTGACCTGCTCCTCGCGCGTGGTGGCGTTGAA
>JBMTAR010000280.1:0-2243 GCA_049428925.1 Gemmatimonadaceae bacterium | reverse complement strand
TCGGTCGTGAAGGTCAGGCGCCCCGCGATCCGGTTGCGCGAGACGTACTCCTCGAGCCCCGGCTCGTAGATGGGGAGGACATCCCGCTTCAGCCCGTCAATCTTGCCGGCATCGACATCGGCGCAGACCACATCGTTCCCGGTCTCGGCGAGGCAGGCGCCAACCACCAACCCCACGTATCCCGTTCCTACCACCGTGACATTCATCGCGCCCTCTCTCCTGTGCAGTGAAGCACCGGGTTCCAGCACCCAGCGCATCCCAAACTCTTAGCGACCCTCTGACCTCAGCGCGACGACGTCAGCGTCACGACTCGGGCACGACCCGGTCGCGTCCGGCTCATCACGTTGCGAGAGTCGACGACCAGCCCCGCTCGATCCGCCACGCGCTGGTAGTCGACCCCGGCGTGATCGGTGATCACCACGACGGCGTCCGCCGCGTCGAGCACCGCATCGGAGCACGCCACGCCGACCATCTCGTGCCCGTCCTCGCGGAACGACGGGATGTGCGGATCGTGATAGGTCACGGAGGCCCCTCGGGTCTCCAGGCGGCGGATCACGTCGAGCGCCGGACTCTCGCGGATGTCGTCGATGTCCTTCTTGTACGCGACGCCGAGGATGAGGACCTTGGCCCCCTTCACCGCCTTCCCGTCATCGTTCAGCGCCCACGCGACCTTCTCGACGACGAAGTCCGGCATCGCGGAATTGACCTCGCTGGCGAGGTCGATGAATCGCGTCTTGTAGTTGAGCGCCCGCATCTTCCAGGCCAGATAATGCGGGTCGAGCGGGATGCAGTGCCCCCCGATCCCCGGGCCCGGCGTGAACTTCATGAAGCCGAACGGTTTCGTCGCTGCGGCGTCGATGACCTCCCAGATGTCGACGCCCAGCCGGTCGCAGACGATCGCCATCTCGTTCACCAGCCCGATGTTCACCGACCGGAAGGTGTTCTCGAGGAGCTTCACCAACTCTGCCGCCTCGGGGGACGAGACGGGGACGACGGTGTCGATGGTCGAGCGGTAGAAGGCCGTGGCGACCTCGGTGCACGCGGCGGTGACGCCGCCGACGACCTTCGGGGTGTTCTTGGTGTGATAGACCGGATTCCCGGGATCGACGCGCTCCGGGCTGAACGCGAGGAAGACATCGGCCCCGACGGTGAGCCCCCACGCCTCAAGGCGGGGCTGCAGCAGTTCGCGCGTGGTGCCCGGGTAGGTGGTGCTCTCCAGCACGATGAGCATCCCGGCGTGTGCGTGCGCGGCGACGGTGTCCGACGCCGACACCACGTACGACATATCAGGGTCGCGCGTCTTCGCGAGCGGCGTCGGCACGGCAATCGAGACGGTATCGGCCTCGCCGAGCCGTGCCGCGTCGGTCGTCGCCAGGAACTTCCCGCTCCGCACGTGCGTGGCGACCTGCGCCGCCGGGATGTCCTGGATGTGCGACTCCCCGCGCATCAGGAGCGCGCAGACGCGCTCGCTGACATCGTAACCGATGACGCGGTACCCCGCCTCACAGAGCTCCATCGCGAGCGGCAGCCCCACGTAGCCGAGGCCGGCCACGGCGGCGACCGCAGTGCGGTCGTCGATCTTCCGGCGCAGGTCCTGGACAGTCGTCATGAGATCAGGGGCCTGGAAGGACGAGCGGTTATCGACCGAAGAAGCTTCGGACCGCCGCGACGACTTCATCGCGCTGGGCCGCGGTCAGTTCGGGGAAGACGGGGAGGGAGACGACCTCCTTCGCCGCGCGCTCCGCCTCTGGGCACGCCCCCTCACGGTAGCCGAGGTACGCGAAGCAGGGCTGCAGGTGGAGCGGGAGCGGGTAGTAGACCGAGTGCCCGATCCCCTTGGCCTGGAGATGCGCCTTGAGCGTGTCGCGCTGCGGGACGCGGATCGTGTACTGGTTGAAGATCGACTCGTTCGCCGGATCGATGAACGGCGGGACGATCTCCTCGATGTCGGCGAAGGCGGCGGTGTAGAAGGCCGCGTTCTCGCGCCGCGCGGCACTCCACGCCGCGAGGTGCGGGAGCTTGGCGTTGAGGACGACCGCCTGCAGGGCGTCGAGGCGCGAGTTGTACCCGACCTCCTCGTGGAAGTAGGTCTGCACCGAGCCGTGCGTCCGCAGGCGCTGCAGTCGCTTGAAGAGGGCCTCGTCCTGCGTGACGATCATCCCGCCGTCGCCGTAGCCGCCGAGGTTCTTCGAGGGGAAGAACGAGAAGGTGCCGATCGTCGCGGCCTGCCCCGCCATCACCCA
>JBMTAR010000279.1:0-2270 GCA_049428925.1 Gemmatimonadaceae bacterium | reverse complement strand
TCTTCACCATCCGGCTCAAGTACGCGGAGTGGATCGTGCTGCGCACCTTCTGCCCCTGGTGCGCAATCTCCGCGGTGTCGATTACGGTGCTGGGTGTGCTCGTGGCGCTCGACCTGCGGCGGACGCGCTCAGTCGTTAGAACGCCAGCATCCGTGTGAACTTGAGCGCCAGCGTCCGCTCGCCGAGCACGCCGGTCTCCGCATTGCGGCGGTCCGTGTAGACGAGGAAGAGGTCGCTCAGCGGCGCGTAGCGATAGTTGAGGCGCGCGTTCGTCACCCAGGTCGCCGACTGCGCGTTGTACTGCACGAACGCGCTCCCGAACAGCTTCGTCGACCACGCATACCGCACGCGCACCCGCCCGATGTCCGCGAGGACGTCCCCGCTCACGAGCGAAAGGTCATTCCGCGTGTAGTTCGCCTCGACCATCAGGTCGTAGCGCGGACGCCAGGTCACCGTCGCCCCGGCCGCGCGACGCGTCCCATCGTAGAAGCCGCCGGTGGTGTACGTCGCGGTGCCGAACACTCGCCGCGCACGCCCCGTCGTATAGCTCACCTCCGCCTCCCGCCACGCGTATGCGCCGATCGGCACCACGTATCCCGGCACGACGGTGAACGGCGCATCGAGACGGTCGAACTGATCCTTCACAGCGAACTTCACATTGCCGTCGGGCTGGAAGAGCAGGTCCACCCCCGCCTGCACGGTACGCGTGGCAAGCTGCCCTCGCAGGTCGGCGATCTGATCGACCTCTACGTAGGGCGCCACCTCCTGGATCCCCTTCCACTTCGGGCGGGCGTGCACCCCGATGGTCGCATAGCGCTGATCCATATCCTGTCGGCGGACGAATCCGATCCCGGGATTGAAGTCCTCGGAGACGTGCTTCCACATCGCGCCGGCGTTCCAGAACGCGTCGCGATAGTGGGCGGAGAGTCGTGCGGTATAGCCGTCGGCATCCGCCCCAGGGCCATCGCTCGCGGCGAAATAGCTGTTCAGAATCAGCGCGCTGCTCGGCCGAAGGTTCGCGTCGAAGCCGTAGCTGAGGTTCTCCGTGCCGGAGCCATCCGTCGCCGCGCGGCGCTGGACCAAGACCCCGACGTCGGACGCGTCGGAGACCTGCCGCTTTACCCGCACCACGCTGAAGTTCTCCGCTGGCAGCGCCTCGGAGGTCTGGGTCTGCATGTCGAGCAGGCCGAGCTCCCACGCCCCCGCCCGTCCAGAGACGCGCCCGCCGCCGACGATCGGAATCGGCCGCCCGTCCGCCGTGAGGCCGATCTGCCGCGAGTTGAAGAAGGTGAAGTCGCGCGGTCCCGCCCCCATCCGGTAGTTCCGCTCCTCGCTGTCACCGAACATGAAGGAGCCCGCGTTCTCGATGAAGAACTCGCGCCGCTCCGGGAAGAAGAGCGAGAAGCGGGTCAGATTCACCTGCTCCTGGTCCACCTCCACCTGCGAGAAGTCCGTGTTGTAGGTGAGGTCAAGCGTCATCGACGGGGTCAGCCCGTACTTGAGGTCGACCCCGGCGTCCTGCGAGGTGCCGAGGGCGGCGGCCGGCACCTGCGCCCCGCGCGAGTCCCCACCCACCAGATATGGCTTGAGCTGCAGGTTGCGGCCCGGCCGGATCCCCTCAAGCCCGGTCATCGTCCCCGCCTTCGACATCCGGTGGAGCCGGTACTGCCGCTCGAGCGGCGCCCAATATGAGGTCTCGTTCACACGACGCACGCGACGGATGAAGTTCACCCCCCAGTCCTGCACCGGGAGCGCGCCGTCGAACCGCAGGGTCCGCATCGGGATCGAGAGCTCCGCGATCCACGAGCTGTCGGTCATCCGCGTCTGCAGCGTGATGATTCCTTCCCACGCCTCCACCACGGTGCGCGAGTCATTGAACACCTGCTCGTCCCGGATCCCGCCCGCCGGATTGATCGCGAACATGAACGCGTTCCGCCGATCGTGGAACGTGTCGAGCGCGAGTCCGAAGATGTCGCTGTCCGGAGTCTGGAAGTCGCGCTCCATTCCGGCGCTGATGGCGCGCGACGGCTCCGGATCGAAGTTCTCGGCGGCCACATACAGGTGGTCGTCATCGTAGAGGACGCGCACGACCGTCTTGAACGTCGCCGGCATCCCGGTGTTCGGGAGCTGCTGCCGGAAGTCCGTGAGCACCTCGGCCGTCGCCCACTCGGCCTCGTCGAGCACCGCGTCGATCTTCGGGGCACGCGTCACCTTGGTGGGGTGCATCGTCGGCCGCGGCGCGAGCTCGGGGTTC
This sequence comes from Gemmatimonadaceae bacterium, assembly GCA_049428925.1. Lineage (GTDB taxonomy): Bacteria > Gemmatimonadota > Gemmatimonadetes > Gemmatimonadales > Gemmatimonadaceae > Pseudogemmatithrix. Next base: position 16 of record JBMTAR010000279.1, on the reverse strand, counting down.
ACGTACGCAGACGAGG
>JBMTAR010000278.1:0-2272 GCA_049428925.1 Gemmatimonadaceae bacterium | reverse complement strand
GCGCGACCGCGAGGAACGACCCCATCTTGAGTCGGGTCATCTCGCGGCGGCCCATTACCGAGACCTTCAGCCGGTGTCGCTTGGCGATGTCACGCGCGGTCCGGGCGAAATGCTCCGGCGTGCACAGGTTCCCGGGCAACATCCCGAGGTGCCGCGCGAGACGCTGGCCCTCCGCGACCGCCGCACCCGCCGTGAGCGCGGCCTTCGCGGCCGCGGTCGCGTTGGCGACGACGCACGTGACGCGCGTGAGGGGCTTCCGGCGCTGGGCCGGCGGCGGCGCGGCCTGCAGGTCGCGGAAGACCCAGGCGCCGAGCGCACTCCCCGCGACGGCGCCCTCAAGGGCCGCCCCGCCGAACTCCTGCGCCCAGAGCGCCATCGCCCCGACGCCCATCCCGTTCGCCCGGCGGCCGGCGATCGCGGCCGCCCGGTGCATCCCCTTCACCGCCTCGGCGGTACCCATCCCGACGAGCAGCACCCGCTCCGGGCCGCCACCCGCGCCAGGCCGAAGCAGGAGGAGCGTCTCGTCTCGGCCACCACGGAAGTCCCGCTGCCGGATGGCCCGGGACAGCAGGCCGCCATACACTCGATCGAGGGCCGCGAGCGCGCGCGGGACGCTCGGCTCCGCAGGAAGCAGGACCGCGAGCAGCGGGGTGGCGACGCGGGCCGGATCGCCCGCGCGGAGCGCGTAACTGATCGCGGTCACGCCATCCCCTTGATGATCGCGTCACCGAAGCCGGAGGTGGAGACCTCGGTCGCCCCCGGCATCTGGCGGGCGAGGTCGTACGTCACCGTCTTGGCGGAGATCGCGCGCTCCAACCCGGTGATGATCAGCTTCGCCGCGGCATCCCACCCCATATGCTCGAGCATCATCACGCCGGAGAGGATGACCGACCCCGGATTGATCTTGTCGAGCCCCGCGTACTTGGGGGCCGTGCCGTGCGTGGCCTCAAAGACCGCCGCCTCGTCACCGACATTGCCACCCGGCGCGATGCCGAGCCCGCCGACCTCTGCGGCGAGGGCGTCGGAGATGTAGTCGCCGTTGAGGTTCGGGCACGCGACAACCGAGTACTCATCCGGGCGGAGCAGGATCTGCTGGAACATCGAGTCGGCGATGCGGTCCTTGAGCACCACGGTGCCCGCGGGGGCGGCACCCTGGAGATCGCCCTCGGCAATCACCGTACCGGCGAACTTCTCCTTCGCGAGCTCATACCCCCAGTCGCGGAAGCCGCCCTCGGTGAACTTCATAATGTTGCCCTTGTGCATCATCGTGACCGACGCGCGACCCTGCTTGAGCGCGTACCGGATCGCCATCTCGATGAGCCGCTTCGAACCGAACGCCGACATCGGCTTGATCCCGATCGCGGATTCCGGCCGGATCTTCTTCCCGAACTCCGTCTCGATGAACCGGCGAAGCTTCTCCGCCTCCGGCGTCCCCGCCCGGAACTCGATGCCCGAGTAGACGTCCTCGATGTTCTCGCGGAAGATCACCATATCGACCTTGCCCGGATGCTTCACCGGCGCCCCGACGCCCTCGAAGTACCGCACCGGGCGGATGCAGGCGTACAGGTCGAGCTCCTGCCGCAGTGCGACGTTGAGCGAGCGGATCCCCCCGCCGACCGGCGTCGTGAGCGGGCCCTTGATCGCGACCTTGAACTCGCGGACGGCCTCGAGGGTCTCCTGCGGCATCCATTCACCGGTCGTCTGGTGCGCCTTCTCCCCGGCGAGCACCTCCATCCAGTGGATCTTCTTCGCCCCACCGTACGCACGCTCGACAGCTGCATCGAAGACGCGGACGCTTGCACGCCAGATGTCGGGGCCGGTGCCGTCGCCCTCGATGAACGGGATGATCGGCTGGTCGGGCACGCGGAACTCGCCGGCGGAGGCTTCGATGCGCTCGCCCTTCGTGGGCACGACGGCGTACTTGTAGTTGGTCATCGCTCGTACGGTGGGGGGTGATGCGTGAAACCTAGACCACCCACCGCTCGGAGCAAGCGCGTCAGGCCACCCGATCTCGCGGCGCCCGTCCCTCGAAGACGGCGACGAGGTTGTCGAGCGCCCGCATCCCCATCGCGACGCGAGACTCGACGGTCGCGCTCCCCAGATGCGGCAGCAGCACGACGTCCTCACGACCCAGCAGGCCGGGGTGCACGACGGGTTCGCGTTCGTAGACGTCGAGCCCCGCCCCGGCGAGGCGCCCCCCCGCGAGTGCGTCGACCAGCGCGGCCTCATCCACCACGTCACCGCGCGCGGTGTTCACCAGCACCGCGTGGGC
>JBMTAR010000277.1:0-2300 GCA_049428925.1 Gemmatimonadaceae bacterium | reverse complement strand
CGGCCCCCCCCCCCCCCTCGACACGCACGGGCGTCCGCGTACGACCGCGGTCAGTGCGCGGCGGCCTCAGCGGTCGCCGGCGCGTCAGGCTTGAGGTACGTGGCCTTGTGGATCGTGTAGGCTGCGACGTTCGCGACGACGGCGAGCACGATGATGGCGGCGGCGAAACCCCAGCCGAGCTTGTTCGGATCGTGCGGTGCGGTGCTGCCCGACATACCTGAGTCTCCTGAGGATGGTGCGGTGATGTCGGAACGCTAATCGGCGCCCGCCGGTTCCCGCCACCCGCCGGGCGCGCTCACCGGTCGCGGAACCGGTCCAGCGTCCGGCGGTCTTTCTTCGTCGGCCGACCCTTCTCCGGGTCGAGCGCCGGCGCCGCGGCAGTGAGCTGCCAGTGGAGCCGCTCCCGCGCCGACCGCGAGGCCTCTGTCTCCTCGTAGAGCGTCGAAGCCACCGTCGCTGGGCCGCGCCGCTCCGCCGTCCCGAGCACGCGTAGCACGTGTTCATACGGCCCCAGACGCAACCGGATCTCGTCGCCCGGACGGACCGGCTTTGCCGGCTTCACGCGGTCGCCATTCACCTGCACCTTCCCGCCGTCGACCGCGTCGGTCGCGAGGGAGCGTGTCTTGAAGAACCGCGCCGCCCAGAGCCACTTGTCCAGCCGGACGGGGGAGGTCGACGGACCGCGGTCGGAAGCATCGGGGTGCATCGGTGTATGATACGTCCACCCCAACCCGGAGCCAGCTGCGTGTTCTCGTTCGACCGACCGTCAGTGACGTCCTGCCCCCTCCGCCACGGGGGGATCGGGCGCGTCGGACTCGCCGTCGTCACCATCGCCCTGGGTGGGCTCGCCGAGACCACGGGGGCGCAGGGCGCCGGACAGCCAGGCAGCCCGTCCGCGAGTGCGCCGACCGCGACGCTGGGCGCATCGACGAACCAGCCGTCAGCGTCGGCGCTGATCGCGCGGCACGATTCGCTCGTCGGGGGGCGCGCTGCCTTCGAGGGGCTGACCTCGATGCGGCTTACCGGGACCTTCGGTGTGCCGATGGTCGGGCTCGAGGCGCCGCTCGAGATCGTGAAGGTGAAGCCGAACCGCTTCCTCCTCCGCACGACACTCGGCCCCATGGGGGAGCTGCTCACCGGCCACGACGGGACCATCGCGTGGTCGATTCAGCCGGGTCAGGGGCCGCGCGTGCTCGAGGGCGCCGAGGCGGCAATGATGGCGTCGCAGGCCGATTTCTTTGCCGATCTGCACGACCTCAACCAGTTCACGTCGCTGACGGTGCTCCCGACGGAGCGCTTCGAGGGGCGGGAGACGTACCCGGTCCGACTGGTCCGCCGCACCGGCGAGGTGCTGACCGAGTACTTCGATGCCGCGACCGGGCTGAGCGCCGGGGTCCGCACGAGCGTTGAGGGTCCGCAGGGAGCGATGGAGGTCGTCGCTGTGCTGGCTGATTATCAGCGGTTCGGGAGCCTGCTCCTGCCGACGACGCGGCTGCAGCGGACGTCGATGCTGGAGACAGTGTTGCGAATCTCGGCGGTGGAGTTCGACCGGGCGGACGCGGCTGCCACCCAGCCGCCGGAGAGTATCCGGTCACAGGTTCGACCGGCGCCCTGAGGGAGAGGCGGCGGACTGAACAAAACAGGGTCTCGGGGGTTTACCTGACGGGAAATCCTGACGATTTTTCTCCCCATACTTCGCTCGCCGCGTCGATTCGATGTTCACGTCCCAAATCACTCACATCCTCGACCGCCTCGCGGCGGGCGCCGGGCTCTCGCTCGATGCGGCCGCTCGCCGGGACGCGGTCCGCCGGCTTGGTCGCACGGCCGGGACGGTCGACGCCTCAACCGACCTGTTGGTGGACGCCGCGCGTCGCGTGCAGCTCGCGGTGCTCCGCCGCTCGGTCCGGCCCGGTGAGGTCGCCGAGGCGCTGCGGAATCTCGATGGTCCGGTCGCCCTCATCGTGCCGACGACGGCCGGGGAGGTCGTCTTCGCGCTCGTGGAGCCGGGGGCCGAGGGCCCGAGCGTGCGGTGCGTCGGCCCTGATGGCGTCGGGGCGCCGGAGGCCGCCGCTCCCGAGGCCTTCCTGCGTGGCCTGGGGGGGCCTGATGTGCTCGCGGCGATGGTGATCCCCGTCCCGACGCCGGTGACCAGCGTCGCGTCCACGGTCCGGCGACCCGTCGACCGGCTCATCGAGCTCCTCCTGCTCGAGAAGGGCAACATTGTCCTCGTCTACGCGTACGCGACGCTCGTCGGTCTGCTGAGCCTCACCCTCCCGCTCGGCGTACAGGCGATCATCGGG
>JBMTAR010000276.1:0-2304 GCA_049428925.1 Gemmatimonadaceae bacterium | reverse complement strand
TCGCGGCGATGAACTTCTCGTCCCCGGCGGTGAACGGGAGCCCGCCACGGCGGCCCGAGAGGCAGATGACGCCGACAGGAAGTCCGCCCTCTGGCGTCGTCCACAGAATGGGGACGGCGAGGAGCGCCCCATCGCGGAACGGCACCTCGAATTCGCTCACGAGGACTCCGTCGTCGACGAGGAGCGCGTGCCGGGTGCGGTAGACGCGAGCGAGCACGCTCACCGGATGATCGACGGGAATCGTCCGCGGCTCCGCGCCGCGCGGGACACGGAGCGACGTCACCGGGACCAGGAGCCCCGACGCGGGATCGTGGCGCACGAGGGCCCCGTATTCCGCCCCCACCGTCTCGGCGACCTCGAGCAGGATGCGTCGCGCCGCCGCCTCGAAGGTCACCGTGCGACTGAGGATCTCGCTGATGGAGTAGAGCAGCGTGATCTCCTCGTAGCGCTCCGCGAGCTCGTCAGCGGCGCGACGCGACTCCCATTGGGCCTGCAGGACTTCCGCGAGCGCCGGCGCGAGCACGGCGAGCCAGCGGCGCGTCTCGGGTTCGTCGCGCACCGGACCGAGTCCGACCCACGCGGGGGAGCGCCCGGGAAGCCGCGCCACGAGCTGACGCCCGACGGCCGCCTGCCGCATCACCGGCGTGCCGTCCGGGGGCACGGAGGCCAGGTCGGGCGGGGTGACGTCACCGCCGGTCGCCGCGATCACCTCGATGCCGCGGTCGGGCCGCAGCTGCCGCCAGAGGACCGCCGGTGTGCCGAACGCGGTCGTGAACGAGTCGAGGATGCGCGCGACGTCGCTGGAGGCCACGGGTCAGCGCCGATGCAGGGTGAGCCGTACGATCGTCCCCGCCCCACGCTCACAGCGCACCTCGTCCATCAGTGCGCGCATCAGGAAGAGGCCGCGGCCATCCTCGCGCGCGAGAGCGTCGGGGGCCGTCGGGTCGCCGGTGCACCCCTCGAGGTCGAACCCCGTCCCCTCGTCCTCGACCTCGACGACGAGTCGTGTGGCATCGACCACGGCGCGCACCCGGACCTCCTTGGCACGATCCTCGCCGTTCCCGCGCAGCATCGCGTTCGAGAGCGCCTCGGTCAGTGCGACCGGCACGTTGAGGGCGAGCTGTCGACCGGTGAACGCGTGTTGCCGGCACCGCTGCACCACCTGGGAGACGATCCCCTCGATCCGTCCCACATCGCTCGGGACGCGCAGCTCGAGCGCCGCGGGCGCCGTCACGGGCTAGAAGCCCTCAAGGGCCCGCTCGCGCGAGGCGGCGATCTGAAACAGCGCATCGAGCTTCGTGAGCTCGAACAGGGTGAGCAGATCGTCGCTCAGCGCGGCGAGCCGGAGGTCCCCATCGAGCTCCCGCAGGCGCTTCGCCAGCGAGACGAGCACGCCGAGCCCCGAGCTGTCGATGTACGCGGTGCCGGCGAAGTCGATCACGACCTTCCGCACCCCCTCCTCCACGCGGTCGAGCACCGTCTGCTTGAGCTCCTGCCGGTTGCCGACGATGAGCGGGCCGTCGACGGCGATCACGAGGACATCACCCTGCATCTCGACCTGCAGACTCATCGGGACGGCGCTCCGGGGGTCAGGAAGGGGAGGAACCCGCGAACTTCGCGCGCAGCGCCCGCGCCACTGCGGGGTGGACGAGGGCGTCGATGTCGCCGCCGAAGCGGGCGACCTCCCGCACCAGCGACGAGCTCACGTAGCTCACCTGCACCGAGGGCACCATGAACATCGTCTCGAGCCCCGGCGAGAGATGACGATTCATCAGGGCCATCTGGTACTCGTACTCGAAATCGGCGACGGCCCGAAGGCCGCGGAGGACCACGGAGACACCGATCTCCTTGGCGAAGTCGACGACGAGGCCGCGGAAGGCCCGCACCTCGACCCGCGGGTCGTCCTCGACCGCGGACCGGATCAGCGCCATTCGCTCCTCGGCGGAGAACAGGGGCTGTTTCGAGACGTTCACCGCGACGCCGACGATGAGGCGATCGACGAAGCTGAGCGACCGCCGGATCAGGTCGGCGTGGCCGTTCGTGATCGGGTCGAAGCTGCCGGCGTAGAGCGCGACTTTGGGCATCTCAGGATCCGGTGCGGTACAGGGTGATCGCCGTCTCGCCGTAGACACGCCGGTCGGCCGTCACCGGTCCCTCCGGCGTCGGCAGCGTCAGCGCCGCCTCGTGCTCGACCCCAAAGATCGCCGCGAACGGCGCCGCGAGCCAGCGCTCCGCGAGCGCGAGGGCGATCCCCTCCCCGTACGGCGGGTCGGCGAAGGCGACCGTCCGGGCGACACGCGCCGG
>JBMTAR010000275.1:0-2319 GCA_049428925.1 Gemmatimonadaceae bacterium | reverse complement strand
CCGTCACTCAGGTCGCGCGCGTCGCCGCGACCGCGAGGAGCAGCCACCCGGCGATGAACGCGACGCCGCCGAGGGGCGTGATGGCACCGAGCGCGCGGATCCCCGTGAACGTCATCGCGTAGAGTGAACCGCTGAAGAGGATCGTGCCCGCGACGAAGCACCACCCGGCGGCGGTGGCGGGCCCCTGCGCCGCCGCGCCGCGCGACGCCACCCAGGCCACGGCGATCAGCGCGAGCGCATGGTACATCTGGTAGCGGGCGCCGGTCTCGAAGACCTCGAGGAGGCGCGGCTCGACGCGCGCGCGGAGGGCGTGGGCGCCGAAGGCACCGGCGGCGACGGCGAGGGCGGCGGAGAGGGCGCCGAGGGTGAGGAAGGGAGCGCGCATCACGACCTCCGTGGCATCAGGCGATGGAGCGGCGGAGGAGGACGTACTCCGCCAGGTTCTCGGTGGTGAGGAGTCCGACGACCGTCCCCTCCCGGAGGACGGGGACCGCGCGTCCCCCCGCCGCGTGCAGGGCGGCGAGGGCGGCATCGGGGTGGTCGTCGACGGTGACGATGGGACCGCGTGTCGCCATCACGGTCGCGACCGTCGCATCGGCGCCGGTCTCCCGAAGCCCGCGCACGAGGTCGGCGCGGCCGAGCATCCCGACGTAGACCCCGTCGGCGAGCACAGGGAAATCCTGTTGCGCGCCGGCGATCACGAGGTCGGCGACGGTGCCGAGGGGAGCGGCGGGATCGACGGTGCGGAAATCGGTCATCATGAACTGCGGGACGCGCGTGCGCTCGAGGGCCACCTCCGTCGCGACCGCAGAGGCCTCCCCCGCCCCGGCGAGCCAGACGAAGAGGCCGATGAGGACAAGGTTCGGGGCGCTCGCGAAGAGTCCGTAGGCGACGAAGGCGGCGGCGAAGAGCCGACCGACGAGCGTGGCGCGTCGCGTCGCGACGAGATGGTCCTTCGACCAGAGGGCCAGCAGGGCGCGGAGCACGCGGCCGCCGTCCATCGGAAAGGCGGGGAGAAGATTGAAGAGGATGAGGCCGACGTTGACGGCGACGAGCTCCGCGAGGATCACGTGCCCGACCGCGGGGGCACCGAGGCGGCGGAGGAGATCGAATTCGACGAGAGAGCGTGGGCCGCCGGTGCCGATGAGGAGCGCGCCGAAGAGGAGGGCGAGGACGAGATTGACCGCCGGTCCCGCGATCGCGATGAGGAGCTCCTGCCGCGGCTCACGCGGCATCCGCTCGAGCCGGGCGAGGCCACCGATCGGCAGCAGCGTGATGTCGCGGGTGGCGATGCCGAAGCGGCGTGCCATCAGCGCGTGCCCGAGCTCGTGCAGGAGCACGATGGTGAAGAGCGCGAGCATCGCCCCGACGGCGAAGGCGGCGGCCGTCGCCCCTTGGCCATCCCGCAGGCCGATCCAGAGCAGGAAGAGCGGGAAGGTGACGTGGACGCGGATGGCGATGCCCGCAATCCGGCCGATGCGCCAGGACCATTTCATCGGGGATGTCCGCACGGGGGCATTCGCGGAAGATAGCGGGAGGGCGCCGAGACGCCGTCCGTCGTTTCCCGAACCCCGACCGGGGATACCCCCTTGCTTTCTTCGGTATATGTTCGGTAATTACCACCCCCTTTCTTCGGTTTTTATTCGGTATGTCACTCACTGCCCTTCGCCTCCGCATCGCGTCCGTCGTCGCCGGGACGCCATCGTCGGCCCCGGGGCTCCCCACCGGCCTCACCTCGCTCGACGCCGCCCTGACGGGGGGTGGGATCCCGCGGGGCCGCATCAGCGAGTGGATGGCCCCGATGGGAGCGGGGAAGACGACGCTCGCCTGTCATCTCGCGGCCATGACGGTGCGGGCCGGGCACGGAGTCGCCTGGATTGATGCGCAGCGCACGCTGGATCCCGTGTCGCTGGCGTCGGCGCTGGAGGCGGTGTGGGTGGTCCGTCCCCCCGATCCGTCTCGTGCCCCGTGGTGCGCCGATCTCCTGCTGCGGAGCGGGGCCTTCGCCCTGGTGATCCTCGACGGCGGCCCCGTCCTCCCGCGCCCGATCGCGGTGCGGCTCGCCCAGCTCGCGCGCGATGCCGACGCCGCCCTGCTCCTGCTGGGTGACGGCACCCGGGCGACGGATGGCGGGAGCGCGCTCCGGTTGCGGCTCACCATGCCCGCGGGCGGCCACCGGCGCCGCCTCACTCTGGAGAAAGGCGGCCTCCACCCCCACCCCGTGCCGCTGGCACTCGACCATGCCGTCCCCATCACGCCTCGCCTGTGTGCGCATCCCGAGATTCCCGATCGCCGCGGCGTGGCTCGCGCAGGACGGGG
>JBMTAR010000274.1:0-2321 GCA_049428925.1 Gemmatimonadaceae bacterium | reverse complement strand
GCGGCGAACCCGACGTCACCGCCATCGATCCCGCGACCGGGGTCATCACCTTCACCGATTGCTCGGCGGAGAGCCCGACCGGGCGGCGCAGCCTCTGCTATGACCGGGCCGCCCTCGACGCGCGCAAGGAGGCGAAGCCAGCGGGGAATGTGATCGACGCCGCGCAGGCGATGGGCGCCGAACTGCTGACTGAGACGCAGTATCGCGCCCTCCAGGCGTTGGGGGCCTTCGACCTCAAGACCTCGAGCTGGATCGCCACGCCCCCCGCCATCCGCGCCCTCGGTGGCGCGCTCTTCTGCGATCGGCGCTACGACCAAGTCTTCACGTACCACAATGGGGCGCAGTCCTACTACGCGGCACGGGGCTTCCGCGTGCAGATTCGGGTGTGACCATCTCCGGATTCCCGTACCTCCGTCCCGCCTCTCTCGACGAGGCGCTCGCCGCGGTGGCATCGCCAGGCGCCGCCCTGATCGGCGGCGGCACCGACCTCGTCCCGCGGATCGAGGAGGGACTCGCCGCACCCACGGCCGTGATCGATGTGCGACACCTCCCGACGGCGCGCGACATCCGACTCACCGCCGACGGCGCGTTGGCGCTCGGGGCCGCCGTGCGCATCGCGGACCTCGCCGACGACGCCACCATCCGGATGCGCGTGCCGATGCTCGCCGAGGCCGCCGCGGCAGTCGGGAGCCCTGCCCTGCGTGCGATGGGGACGCTGGCCGGCAACCTCGCGCAGCGCCCGCGCTGCTGGTACTACCGACGTGGCGTCTCCTGCCTCAAGACGGGCGGCACCGGATGCCCCGCCGCCGCGGGCGAACACCCATACCACGGCATCATCGACGCGGGCCCCTGCCGCGCGGCGCACCCGTCTGACCCCGCCGTGGCGCTGCTGGCGCTCGATGCGACGCTGGAGATTGCGACGGCGAGCGGCCCGCGGTACGTGGCCCTCGCCGACGCGTACCGTGACGCGGCCGCGTCGCCCACTGCAGAGCTCGCGGTGGGGCCGAACGACGTGATCACCCGGATCCTCATCCCAGCCGACGCGCTCGATGGGGTCATGGCCTGGGAGAAGGTGATGCAACGCGGGGCGTTCGACTTTGCGCTCGTGTCGGGTGCCGCGCTGCGTCGAACCGACGGCAGCGTCCGCCTCGTCCTCGGCGGCGTGGGGGCGGCTCCCTGGCGGGTGCCGCACTCCATCGAGGAGGATGTCGCCTCGGGCGGACTCGACGACGAGAGCATCGATGCGCTCGCGGCCCGGGCGCTCTACGACGTAACGCCGCTGCCCGGCACGGCGTATAAGGTGCGGATCGCCGAGGGCGTGCTCCGTCGCGCGATCCGGGCCATCGCCCCCTGAGTCTCGACTCCTTTCGGAGGACCACGTTGATGTCACGCTTCGTTCGCCTGTTCCCCGTCGCCCACGCGCTCGCGGCACTGACGCTGCTCACACTGCCGTTCGGTGCGCGGGCCCAGCTCGCGCTCGTCCCGGCCAACGAGTGGCAGGTACCATGGGGCGCTGAGGGGCGGCCGCGGGATCCGTATGTGGCGCCGGATGGCTCGGTCTTCTTCGTCGGACAGAACGGGAACTACATCGCGAAGCTGGATCCGCGGTCGGGGCAGTTCACCAAGTTCGAGATCGATCCAGGGACCAATCCGCACAACCTGATCGTCGACGGCCAGGGGATGGTCTGGTACGCGGGGAATCGCAACGGGATGATCGGTCGGCTCAACCCGGCGACGCGCGAGATCACGCGCTACCCGATGCCCGACGCGCGCGTGCGCGACCCGCACACGCTGATCTTCGACGCCCGCGGCGACATCTGGTTCACCGCGCAGAACTCGAACGCGGTCGGCCACCTCGAGACGCGTACGGGCCGGATCCGGCTCGCCTTCACCGCGGCGGGCTCTCGGCCGTACGGTATCGTGCTGAACTCGAAGGGGACGCCCTGGTTCAACCTCTTCGGGACCGACCAGATCGCGACGATCGACCCGGCGACGATGGCGGTGCGCACCTTCACGCTCCCGAACGAGCGGGCGCGTGGGCGCCGGATCGCGGTCACGAGCGACGACATCATCTGGTACGGTGACTACACGCGCGGCATCCTCGGGCGGCTCGACCCGGCGACGGGTCGGATCGAGGAGATTCCCCTCCCGGCCGGTCCCGGGTCGCTCCCATATGGAATGGCCTCGGACGACAAGGACCGGATCTGGGTGGCCCAGAACGTCCCGAACAAGGGGACGACGCTGGTCGGCTACGACCCCAAGACCCGCCGGTTCTTCGGGGAGGCGAAGGTGGGCCGAGAAACCAATAACACCATACGCCA
>JBMTAR010000273.1:0-2411 GCA_049428925.1 Gemmatimonadaceae bacterium | reverse complement strand
TCTTCTGCGCCTCGGGGTGCTTCACCGAGCCGAAGTTGGAGAAGGAGAGCATCGCCACGCGCGGCGTGATGCCGAACGTCCGCGCGAGCTGGGCGGCCGAGGCCGCGATCAGGGCCAGCTGCTCGGCGGTCGGGTCGATGTTGACCGTCGTGTCGGCGAAGAAGACGACGTGCTTCTCAAAGACGAGCATGTAGAGGCCGGACGCCAGGCCGACCTGTGGATGCGTCCCGATCACCTCGAGGGCGGGGCGCACCGTCTCGGGATAGTGCTTGCCGAGCCCGCCGAGGAGGGCGTCGGCATCGCCGGCGGCGACCATCACGGAGCCGAAGGTCGTCGCGCGGGTGATCCGCTGGTTCGCCTCGACGAGGGAGAGCCCCTTCCGCTGCCGCTTCTGCCAGAGGAGCTGCGCGTAGCGGTCGCGCTGTGGGGCCGTCGCGGGCTCAATCAGGGTGATGCCGTCGAGCGGGATGCCGAGCTCCTCGGCGGTCTGGCGGACCCGCTCGAGGCGGCCGAGGAGGATCGGGTGCGCGATCGCCTCGTCGACGAGGCGCTGGGCGGCGCGCAGGATCTTCGGGTCCTCTCCCTCGGGGAAGACGACGCGCTTGGGGTCGTGCTGCGCGCGCGAGATCAGGCCGCGCATGATCCCGCGCGCGCGGCCCAGTCGCGCCTCGAGTCGGTCGCGGTACTCGTCGAGGTCGATGAACTCGCGGGCGACCCCGCTCGCGACCGCCGCCCACGCGACCGCCGGCGCGACGCGCAACAGTGCGCGCGGGTCGAAGGGGAAGGGGATCAGGTAGTCGGGCCCGAACTTCACGTTCGTGAGGCCGTAGAGCGCCGCGACGCTCTCGGGGACGTCCTCCTTGGCGAGGGCGGCGAGCGCGTGCGTCGCCGCCATCTTCATCTCCTCGTTGATTGTTGTCGCACGCGCGTCGAGCGCGCCGCGGAAGATGAACGGGAAGCCGAGGACGTTGTTGACCTGGTTTGGATAATCGGAGCGACCGGTCGCGATGATGGCATCGTCGCGGACGGCGCGCACCTCGTGCGGGAGGATCTCCGGGACCGGGTTCGCGAGGGCGAAGATGATCGGCGAGCGCGCCATCCGGGCGACCATCTCCCCGGTGACGGCACCGGCGACCGAGAGCCCGACGAAGACGTCGGCGCCGTCCAGCGCCTCGGCGATGGTGCGGGCCGCCGTCTCCGTCTGGAAGCGCGCCTTGTAGGGGTCCATCTCCTCCGTGCGGCCGGCGTAGATGACCCCCTTCCGGTCGCACATCAGGATGTGCTCGCGTCGGACGCCGAGCTGCACATAGTGCTCGGCGGTCGAGATGGCCGCCGCCCCCGCGCCGGAGAACACCACGCGGACCGCCTCAATCGGCTTGCCGACGACTTCGAGCGCGTTCAGCAGGGCGGCCCCGGAGATGATGGCCGTGCCGTGCTGGTCGTCGTGGAAGACCGGAATGTTCATGGTCTTCCGGAGCGTCTCCTCGATGTAGAAGCAGTCCGGCGCCTTGATGTCTTCGAGGTTGATGCCGCCCACGGTCGGCTCGAGCAGCTGGCAGAAGCGGATGAGATCGTCCGGGTCGCGGGACCCGACCTCAAGGTCGAAGACGTCGAGGTCGGCGAACTGCTTGAACAGGTTCCCCTTCCCCTCCATCACCGGCTTGCCCGCGAGGGCGCCGATGTCACCGAGGCCGAGGACCGCCGTCCCGTTCGTGACCACGGCAACCAGGTTGCCCTTAGCGGTGTAGAGGTAGGCGTCGTCCGGCTTCGCCTTGATCTCGAGGCAGGGCTCGGCGACGCCGGGGGAGTAGGCGAGGGCGAGGTCCCGCTGGTTGGCGAGCGGCTTGGTCGGAACGACCGCGATCTTGCCGGGTCGGCCGCGGGAATGGTAGTCGAGGGCGTCCTCGCGCTTCATCCCCCAAATGTAGCCCGGCTAACGAGATAGGTGGAGCCGCCGCCCCCCTTCCGTCCCCTCGTTCCAGCGACTAGACCTTCCTCCCGATGTCCCGTCCTGCCGCCGCGCCTCGGTCCCTCGCGGACCGCACCAGCCGCCTCCGCCGCGTCCCGGCGAGGGCGTTCGCGATGGTCCTGTTGTTGCTGCAGGCGACGACCGGCGTGCTGTTCCCCCTGGTCGATGCCGCCGGACCGCACGAGACCACGGTCGCGGCGCACTGGGATGGGGAGTCCGAGCGCCACTGCCCACCGCAGCACTCGGAGGGCGACTGTCTGGTCGTGAAGTCCCTCACCGCGTCCGCGCTGCCCGCGGTCACGCGGCCCGCCGTCGTCGGCGCGACCGCGCTCGACCACGAGCGGGAAACCGAGCCGACGGCGCAACTTCTCGGCGAACCAGAGCGTCTCGGCGAACAGGTACTGCGTGTCGAGCAACACGATCGGTGTTCCCGGGGCGTGGG
>JBMTAR010000272.1:0-2422 GCA_049428925.1 Gemmatimonadaceae bacterium | reverse complement strand
GGCCGAACACGCACGGCAACACCAAGCACCGTCGGCCGGGCTCGGTCGGACCGGGCACCGATCCCTCGCGCGTCATCAAGGGGAAGAAGATGCCGGGCCACTACGGCGCCGCGCGTCACACGCAGGCCAACCTCCGCGTCGAGAAGGTCGACGCCGAGCGCAATCTGATCTACATCCGCGGTAGCGTCGCCGGCCCGACCAACGGGATCGTCCTCGTCCGCAAGCAGGGTTAACCGATGTCTGAGACGACCAACTTCGAGGCGGCGGCCTACACGGCGCTCGGCACCCCGCGCGATCGCGTGGCGCTGCCGGGGGCGACGTTCGACGGCACCGTCAACCTGCCGGTCATGCACCAGGCGGTGAAGGCGTACCTCGCCAATCAGCGCCAGGGCACGCATGCGACCAAGACCCGCCGCTGGGTGGTGGGTGGCAACCAGAAGCCGTGGAAGCAGAAGGGGACCGGCCGCGCCCGTCAGGGCTCGACCCGCGCCCCGAACTTCGTCGGCGGCGGCACGGTGCACGGCCCGCAGCCCCGTGGCTACGAGCAGGCCGTGCCGAAGGGCATCAAGGCGCTGGCGCGGAAGAGCGCGTTCAACGCCCGGGCCCGTGAGGGTGCGGTGATCGTGATCGACCGCTTCACCTTCGAGTCGCCGAAGACGGCGCAGGTCGCGCAGCTCCTCGCCCGCCTCGGCGTGGCGGGCCAGAAGGCGCTGATCCTGACCGACGGCACCAAGCCGGCGGTCTACCTCTCCGGGCGCAACATCCCCGGGGTGCAGGTCCGCGCCTTCAGCGACGTGAGCACCTATGACCTCGTCTGGTCGCAGGTCGTCCTCGTGGAAGCGACGGCGATCGGGCAGACGCTGGCGCCGGTGACCGAGGCCCCCGCGGCTCCGGTGAAGGCGACGAAGGCGGCGCCGAAGGCCAAGGCGACGAAGGCGAAGGCGGCTCCGGCGAAGGCGCCCGCCGCCAAGAAGGCGCCGGCCGCGAAGAAGGCACCGGCCGCGAAGAAGGCCGCCGCTGCGAAGCCGGCCGCCAAGAAGAAGGGGGGGAAGTAAGCGATGCCGTCTCTGTTTCGTACCATCGTCCGTCCGGTCGTGACCGAGAAGAGCTCGGCCGCGTACCAGGACCGCGGGGAATACACGTTCGAGGTCCATCCGGACGCCACGAAGACCACCATCAAGGCGGCGATCGAGTCGCTGTTCGGGGTGAAGGTCACCGGCGTCTGGACGTCGCAGCAGCGCGGCAAGGCGCGTCGCGTCGGCGGGACCGCGGGGCTCCGGCCCCGGTGGAAGAAGGCCATCGTGACGCTCAAGGCGGGCGACACGATCGAGATCTTCGAGGGCTGATCACCATGGGTATCCGTCAATTCAAGCCGGTGAGCGCCGCGACGCGGTTCCGTTCCGTGTCGGACAACGACGTCATCACCCGCAGCACGCCGGAGAAGTCGCTGACCGCGCCGCTCAAGAAGAGCGGCGGGCGTGACAATCACGGCCACATCTCGATGCGCCGCCTCGGCGGCGGCCACAAGCGGAAGTACCGCATCATCGACTTCAAGCGGAACAAGCACGGCCAGCCGGCGACGGTCGAGCACATCGAGTACGATCCGAATCGTTCGGCGCGCATCGCGCTCGTGACGTATGCGGACGGCGAGAAGCGCTACATCCTGCATCCGAAGGGGCTCGCCGTCGGCGACGTCGTCGTGAGCGGGAAGGGCGCGGACATCCGCACCGGCAACGCGATGCCGCTTCGCGAGGTCCCGCTCGGGACGGCGGTGCACAACGTCGAGCTCAAGCCCGGCAAGGGCGGCCAGATGGCCCGCTCGGCGGGGACGAGCGTCCAGGTCGTGGCGAAGGAAGGCGATTACGTGACGGTCCGCATGGCCTCGACGGAGATGCGGATGATCCACGGCGATTGCCTGGCCACGATCGGCGAGGTGGGGAACGCCGAGCACGAACTGATCTCGTGGGGCAAGGCCGGCAAGACCCGCTGGATGGGGCGCCGTCCGAAGGTCCGCGGTGAAGTGATGAACCCGGTGGACCACCCGCACGGCGGCCGCACGCGCGGCGGGCGGAACGTGGTGAGCCCCTGGGGCAAGAAGGAGGGCGTCAAGACGCGCAACACCAAGAAGGCGTCGCAGCGTCTGATCGTCCGTGGCCGGAAGCGCGGCAAGGCCACCCAGAGCTGATCGAGGAACCCACACATGTCACGTTCCATCAAGAAGGGCCCGTTCATCCAGGAAGCGCTGCTCAAGCGCGTCATCCAGATGAACGCCAAGAACGAGAAGAAGGTCGTGAAGACCTGGTCGCGCGCGAGCACGGTGATCCCCGAGTTCGTGGGGCACACGTTCGCGGTGCACAACGGGAACAAGTTCATCCCGGTGTACGTCACGGAGAACATGGTCGGGCACAAGCTCGGCGAGTTC
>JBMTAR010000271.1:0-2428 GCA_049428925.1 Gemmatimonadaceae bacterium | reverse complement strand
GCTGTTTCCTGTGACCTGACCCCTGATCCCTGATCCCTCTATGTGCGGCATCGTCGGCTACATCGGTCCCAAGGACGTCGTCCCGATCCTCATCGGCGGGCTCAAGCGGCTCGAGTACCGCGGGTACGACTCCGCGGGTGTCGCCGTGCTCGATCGCGGCGCGTTGCACACGCGCCGCGCCGCCGGCAAGATCGCGATGCTCGAGGCGGCGCTCGGCGCCGACCCGGTCGTCGGGCATATCGGCCTCGGCCCCACCCGCTGGGCCCCTCACGGGCCGCCCACGGACCGCAATGCGCATCCGCACCTGAGCACCGACGGCACCATCGCCGTGGTGCACAATGGGATCATCGAGAACTACGGCAGCCTCAAGACCCAACTCGCGTCGAAGGGGCATCGCTTCAGCTCCGACACCGACACCGAGGTCCTCGCCTGTCTCATCCAGGAGTGCTACGAGGACTCGCTGGAGAACGCGGTCGTCGCTGCGCTCCGGTTGGTCGAGGGGACGTATGGCATCGCGGTCGTCTCGAGCCGCGAGCCGCAGAAGATCGTCGGCGCCCGTCAGGGGAGCCCGCTCCTCGTGGGTGTCAGTGATGGTCAGTACTTCCTCGCCAGCGACGCCTCCGCCATCCTCGCGCATACGCGCGACGTCGTCTATCTGAACGAGGGGGAGATTGCGGTCCTCACGGGTGAGGGCTACCGACTGATGGACATCAATGCCGCCCCGGTGCGGCGCTCCGTGGAGACGATCGCCTGGGATCTCGACGCCATCGAGCGCGGCGGCTACGACCATTTCATGCTCAAGGAGATCTTCGAGCAGCCGACGACCGTCGCCAACACGCTCCGTGGGCGCCTGCGGCTCGAGGAGGGGACCTCTAAGCTCGGTGGCCTCAATCTCTCGCACGAGCAGCTGATGGGGGTCGATCAGGTCATCATCACCGCCTGCGGCACGAGCTGGCACTCGGGGCTGATCGGCGAGCTGATGATTGAGGATATGGCCCGCATCCCGGTGGAGGTCGAGTACGCCTCCGAGTTCCGCTATCGGAATCCGATCGTCACCGACCGCACGCTGTGCATCGTCATCTCGCAGTCTGGCGAGACCGCGGACACGCTCGCGGCGATGCGCGAGGCGAAGCGGCGCGGCGCGCGCACCCTCGGCCTCGTGAACGTGGTCGGCTCGACCATCGCGCGCGAGGATGACGGAGGCATCTACCTGCACGCCGGGCCGGAGATCGGCGTCGCGTCGACGAAAGCGTTCAGCAGCCAGGTTGTCGCCCTCGCCCTCCTCGCCCTCAAGCTCGGTCGCAAGCGGAACCTCTCCGTCGCCCGCGGCCGCGAGATCGCGCAGGCGCTCGACGCCCTTCCGGCGCAGATCCAGACCATCCTTGACGCGGCGCCCGCGATCGAGGCGATCGCGGCGTCGTATCAAGACGCGACGAATTTCCTCTACCTCGGCCGCGGCTACAACTTCCCCGCGGCGCTCGAAGGGGCGCTCAAGCTGAAGGAGATCAGTTACATCCACGCCGAGGGGTACCCGGCGGCGGAGATGAAGCACGGGCCGATCGCCCTGATCGACGACAAGATGCCGGTCGTCTTCATCGCGCCCCACGACGCGGTCTTCGACAAGATCGTGTCGAACATCCAGGAGGTCCGGGCGCGCGGTGGCCGCACGATCGTGATCACCAGCCGCGACGAGCCGGTCCTGCAGGGCCTGATGGACCACGAGATCCGCATTCCCGAGACGGTGGACCTGCTGAGCCCCGTCCTGGCGAGCATCCCGCTGCAGCTGCTGGCGTATTACATCGCGGTGAAGCGCGGGGCCAACGTGGACCAGCCGCGCAACCTCGCGAAGTCGGTCACGGTCGAGTAGCGTCGGCGATGCGGGTGCTGCTGCAGCGGGTCGCGCGTGCGGAGGTGCGGGTCGCGGACGCGACCATCGGGCGCATCGGCCCGGGGTTCTGTCTCCTGGTCGGCATCACCGGCACCGATGGCGCCGAGCAGGTGGCCTGGATGGCGGAGAAGATCGCGGGACTCCGACTCTTCCCGGATGCCGAGGGGAAGATGAATCTCGCCCTCGCCGACGTCGGCGGCGCGGTGTTGGTCGTGAGCCAGTTCACCCTCTACGGCGACGTGGCCAAGGGGCGCCGCCCGAGCTTCGTCGATGCGGCCCGCCCCGAGATCGCCATCCCGATGTACGAGGCGTTCATCGCGCGGCTCCGCGAGCTCGGACTCTCCGTCGCCACCGGCGAGTTCGGTGCGGACATGGACGTCGAGCTCGTGAACGACGGCCCTGTCACCCTCTGGCTCGAGCGATGAGCGACCATCCCATCGAGGTCATCCTCGCCTCCCAGTCGCCGCGCCGACGCGAGCTGCTCACGCTCGTCGGCATCCCGCACGTGGTCCGCCCCGCGGACATCGACGAATCGGTGCT
>JBMTAR010000270.1:0-2505 GCA_049428925.1 Gemmatimonadaceae bacterium | reverse complement strand
CTTACGGCTGTCGCGTGAAGGTGATGTCCCACACACGCGCCGAACCCGAGTGCATCTCGGTCACAGTGCCGCGCGCGTCGCGAACGAACCAGATCGTCCCGAGCCCAGCCCCTCCGGTGAAGGCATCGCGATAGACCGGGGTGAGCGTGGTCTGCACCGCGCCGCGCACTGACGCGACGAGGCGCCCGCTGTCGACGCTGATGGTCCAGGTCGCGGCGACCTCGTCGGAGCGGTAACGCCCCGCGAACGCGGCGAGCTGCGCGGGAGTGGGGGTCCACCGTTCCGCACTGACGAAGGCATACGCGACGGTATCGGCGTCGGCCCCGATCACGCGCACCCCACGCGGTCGCCCATCCGCGGCGAGATCGAAGAGGGCGCGACTGTTGCCGATCAGCCAGCCACCATCACGTGTGGCCCGGAGCGCTGCCCCTGGGAGGTCACGCCCGGTGCCCACCACGAATGGTTCGTGGGTGCGAAGGCTCCGATAGATGCCGGAGCGCCGAGCGAGGGCCTCGGGATCCGCGGCAGTGGTATCGACTGGCGTCGGAGCGGCGAGATCCGGCAGAAGGACATCTGCGAGCTGCCGTGTGAAGAGCGTCGCCGGGGCGCCAGCCGCGTTGCAGAGCACGGCGATTGAGAGCCCGTGCGCCGGGTAGCGCGCGAGATAGGTGCTGTAGCCGGCTGTCGACCCGGAGTGCGCGATCTCGGTGGTACCGCGATAGGTGCCGACGATGATCCCCCGCGCGTAGGCAATCGTTCGACCGCTCGTGAGCACGGCGCGCGTCTCGAGGGCATCTGTCACCGGACCACCCAGGGTCCGGTTGGCTAGGTGGTCGTTCCATCGGAGCCAGTCTCCGACGGTCGTGAGCATCCCGCCGGGGCCGTGGACGTTCTCGAACGGCATCTCGAGTTCCCATCCCTCGCCGCTGCGGCTGTATGCCTGCGCTCGGCCCGGTACGATGGTACGGAAGTCGGTGCGCCACCGCGTGGTGGTGAGGCCGAGCGGCGCGAAGATCCGCGCATCGGAGAATCGCGAAAACGACATCCCACTCACCCGCTCGACAATCGTCGGCAGGAGGGCGAACCCCGAGTTCGTGTACGAGTAGTGATCGCCCACCGGATAGTTGAGCGATCGCTGCGCCGCGATGATCTCGAGGAGGTCCTGCTGTGTGTGCACGCGTGTGCCGCGCGGCCATCCGGCGAGGGCCACGAGGTTGCTCCACTCGCGCAGACCGCTGGTGTGCGAGAGGAGGTGGTGCACGAGCAGGGGTCGCGGATACTCGGGCAGTTCAGGGATGAACTTCCGGACCGGGTCATCGAGACGGAGCGCACCGTCCTGTGCGAGCAGCAGGATCGCCGTCGCCGCGAACTGCTTGGCGACCGATCCCGATTCGAACACGGTGTTCGCCGTGATGGGCGTGTGCGTCTCGAGGTCGGCCATCCCATAGCCCCGGGCCAGGAGATCGCGTCCCTGTTGGCGGACACCGACCGCGCACCCGGGCGCATGCGTGGAGTTGAACTGGGCGAAGATGCGGTCAGCGTGCTGCGTGAGGGTCGTCACGCCGCCACGCTGGGCAAGCGCCAGGGTGGGAATCGTCAGCAGGGCCAGCGCACGGAGCGCGGCGTGCCGTGAAGGCCGGAGTCGGGTCATACGCCAGAATGTATATTCTGCCCACCTATGCGACTTTCACTCCGGACCAGCCGAGCCGTATCGGCCATCGCGCTGACAATTGTGTGCGGCCTCGTGATTGGCGTCGTGCCGCTCGGTGGCTGGGGTGCGCTCCACGCTCAGGCGACCAGTGTTGCGACGGAGTACGGGCCGCCGCGTGGGAGCCTGGTCATCGCCGGTGGCGGGACGCTCCCCGGCACCGGCATCCTCGAGAAGTGGGTCGAGCTGGCGGGTGGTCCGACCAAGCGGTTCGTCATCGTGCCGACCGCCGGCGGCAACCGCCGCCCGGACGGCACACTGGTCCGCTACGACGAAGCCGAGGTCGTCGCCCCGTTCAAGGCCCTCGGCCTGACGAACGTGCGGATGCTGCACACGCACGACCCCAAGGTCGCGGATACCGAGGCGTTTGCGGCGCAGCTCGCTGACGCCGACGGCGTCTGGTTCGTTGGGGG
Source organism: Gemmatimonadaceae bacterium (assembly GCA_049428925.1). GTDB lineage: Bacteria > Gemmatimonadota > Gemmatimonadetes > Gemmatimonadales > Gemmatimonadaceae > Pseudogemmatithrix. Next base: position 384 of record JBMTAR010000270.1, on the reverse strand, counting down.
GCGGCAGTGGAACCTCGTCGATTCCTATGCGAACACGCGCACGCACACGGCGTTCCGGGCCGTCCTCGAGCGGGGTGGCGTCATCGGCGGAACCTCCGCCGGTGCGACCATCCAGGGCGCCTACCTCGTTCGCGGCGCCACGAGCGGCTCAGACGTCGTGATGACCGACGAGCCGAATCATCAGGAGGCGTTGGGCTTCCTGCGGCGTTCTGCGATCGACCAGCATATCGACGCCCGCAACCGCTGGGATGATCTCATCCCCGTCGTCCGTCGATTCCCCGACCTGCTTGGCATCGGGCTCTCCGAGGGCACAGCGATTGTGGTGCGCGGGGACCGGTTCGAGGTGATCGGCCGATGGAAAGTCGCCGTGCACGACAACACGCG
>JBMTAR010000269.1:0-2510 GCA_049428925.1 Gemmatimonadaceae bacterium | reverse complement strand
CCCACCCCTGCGGCAGCGGCCGCGTGCGCGTCGCATCGAAGCGGTCGTAGACCGGCATCGCCACCGACGTGAAGAGATTCGACCGCCGGAAGCCGCGCCGGAGCCCGGGCTCGTACCGCACGGAGTCCCCGGTGGGGATCAGGCGCTCCACCAGGATCGGGGCGGTGAACGGCGTCTTCGTCATCGTCGCGCGCAGGGGGACCGAGGTCCCGACCGCCGGAAGTGACGCCTGCCGCGTGCGCGCGAGCACCGTGGGGGCATGCTCCGCCACGGCACGCAGCAACTCGAGGACGTAGGCGCGGGTCGCGAGGACGCGCCGCTCGAAGGGGTCGTGCGAATACGCCTCGCTCAACACGCTCACGCGGTTGCGCAGCCCGACATAGTTGGTCCCGAAGCGCGGAACATGCTCATACGTCTCCCACGCCCCCTTGTTCAGCGACGCAGGATCGTCGCGTCCAGCGAACTCACCCCGGAAGTTGCCGTAATCGAAGGTCTCGAACCGGTGGCGCTCCCGCATACGCTGACGCAGGAGCGGGAGCAACGTATCGCGCGTCCACGCCCCCGCGGGCGCGAGCGCCGGATCCATCGCCGCTGGATGGAGGGAGGGCGAATAGGTCAACGCGTAGCCATGATAGGACCCATTCGTCGTGTGCAGGTCGACGAAGACATCGGGATCGGCGCGCAGGAACATCTGCAACGCAGCCTGCGTCTCCGGCGCCTCGGCCTTGATGTAATCCCGGTTGAGATCGAGCCCGGCGGCGTTCGGTCGGTTCCCGATGCGCTGCGGGCCGTTCTGCGCGCCACGGAGTCGCTCCTGCGGCCCGAAGGCGTCGTTCCCATCGGCGTTGTAGATGGGCACCGCGATGAGTACGATCGAGTCGAGCACATTCGGCTTGGGATCGAGCATCAGGTCGCGCAGGAGCGCCAACACCGCCTCCTTCCCCTCGACCTCGCCGCCATGGATATCGCCTTGCACGTAGACGATCGGCTTCCCAGAGCGCCGCGCCGCTTCCGGCGTCCGCGGCAGGGGACGCGACACGATGAGCGACGGGATCACGCGCCCCTGGGTCGTCGTCCCGATCGTGCCCCGCAGCCAGGCATCGGGCACCCGACGCTCGAGGGAGTCGAGGAAGGCGATCACATCGGCATGCGACGAGGTCTCCACATACCCGGACGCCTCGGCGCGCGTCTGCTGGGCGTCGACGGCCGACGCGTGCAGGCCGAGCCCCGCGCTCAGGCCCACCATCGCGAGACACCCCCGCACCCACCCGCTGCCTGACGCCCTCATGTCGGTCGCTCCGTTGGTCCGTGGTTCCCGGGCGCGCCACGACGACCGCGGCACGCGTCCGAGCAATACCGCACCTCCTCCCACACCTTCTCCCACTTCTTGCGCCAGCTGAACGGGCGCCCACAGACCACGCAGGGCTTGGTCGGGAGATCCCCCTTCCGTCGCATCTTGGCCATCAGCGCACACGCCCGCTCAGACGGGCTTCCCCGTCGGCGGATAGAAGGGGCGATGCGTGAGCGCGTGCTGCCGCAGGAGGTCAGCGGGGACGTACGGCCCCCCGTACGCCGCCGCGAGCGCCTCGAGACGGCGCACGACCTCACCGGCCCCGATCGCATGGAGGTAGCGGAAGGGACCACCACGGAAGGGTGGGAACCCGATCCCGAAGACCGCGCCGACGTCCCCATCACGCGGCGAGCGCACCACGCCATCGGCGAGACATCGCACCGCTTCGTTCACCATCGCGAGCACGAGTCGCTGCTGGATCGCCTCCTCCGAGCGCTCGCTCGCCCGCGCCCCGCCCGGGTAGAGCGCGTAGACCGCGGGGTCGACCCCCGTGCGCTTCCCCTTCGCATCGTAGGCGTAGAACCCCCTCCCGCCCTTCCGCCCGAGCCGGCCGGCGGCGACCACGCGCTCCATCGCCTCGCTGGACCGGATTCGGTCCCCGAAGGCCCCGGCCATGATCGCCCCGGACTTGCCCGCGATGTCGAGCCCGACCTCATCGACGAGCGTGAACGGCCCCACGGGGAAGCCGAAGGCGCGCATCGCCCGATCGACCACGTCCACCCGGACCCCCTCGTCGAGCAGACGCCCCGCCTCGGCGATGTACGGGGCGAGGATCCGGTTCACATAGAACCCGGGCGCGTCATTGACGACGATCACCGTCTTCCCGATGCGTCGCCCGAACTCGACCGCGGTCGCCGTGACCTCGGGGGCGGTCTGTGGCGTCACCACCACCTCGAGGAGCGGCATCTTGTGCACGGGCGAGAAGAAGTGCATCCCGATCACCCGCTCAGGCCGCGCACTCGCGTCCGCGATCCGCGCGATGGGGATGGTGCTCGTGTTGGTCGCGAGCACGGCATCGGCCGGGAGGACCTCCTCGAGTTCGCGCACCACGGTGTGCTTGACGCCGAGGTCCTCGAACACCGCTTCGATCACGAGAGGGATCCGTCCGAACCCGGTGTAGCTCGCCGTGCCGGAGACGAGCCCGACGCGGTCCTCATAC
>JBMTAR010000268.1:0-2522 GCA_049428925.1 Gemmatimonadaceae bacterium | reverse complement strand
CACCAGCACTTCCGATGCGGCCACCCGATACGTGACGCCGTCCTCGATGCGATGGCCGAGCACGAGGTTCCGCGGCACATCGACGCCACTCGTCGCGAGTTCGCCACGGGTGTCGGACCGCAGCAACGCCTTCAGGTCGGCCCCGGGGAGGTCGAGCACGACGATTTCGTCCTCCGTCCAGAGCCACTCCCCGATCTCGTTCTCGTGGAGCTTCCCGATGAGTGGTGGGAACTGGTCGAGCCGCCGAATCACCGCAACCTCCGCGCCTGCCTGCTCGCGGAGCCGCCGAGCGATGAACGCCTCCCAGAGCGCCTTCGAGACACGGCCGCGCCGCGTCGTCGCATCGACCTCCGCGAGCGCAGGATGCCGTTCGACGATGTCGGGGAAGGCCGGGAACATCAGCTCTCCGCGGTCCTCGGCCCGGCGTCCGGCCAGCGCCGCGAGGCGGCGCACGAGGGCGGTGTCCGGCGTGGTGCGGTCACTGAGTAACGTGAGCCGATGCTCGAGCGCCGCCACGAACGCCCCCAACGTGTCGGGGCGTGGACGGAACTCGATGCCGAGGATCCCGATGCCGATGCCGTTCGCCGCACTGCGCGCGACGAGGGCGGGGGTGCCCGGGCGGACGAACGGGCGGTCGGGGAGCTCCACCCTGACGCGCATCGCCTCTGGTGCCGCACGGACGGGGAGGTCGGCGACAATCGCGTCGATGCCCGGCACCTCCTGCGCAATCAGAGCGTTGTCGGACGGGTCGAGATTCGAGAGGACGACCACGGCCTCCGCACCGGCGGCGCGGAGCCGCGCGACCTCCCGACGCGCCACGGGGGCGGGCGCCTCGAACGTGTAGGCCGTGAGGACCGCCCGCGGCAGGCGGTCGCGGATGGCGGCGTTGACCAGACCGAGGACCCCGACGCGGCGCCCACCGAGCGAGACGACTCGACTCCTGGTGAACGTCGTGGTGTCACCGACGCCGACATTGGCCGCCAAGAGGGTCACCTCGGGGAACTCCGCGCGCAGGCGGCGCAGCCCGTCGAGGCCGAGCGCGAGCTCGAATTCAAATGGGACGACCATCGTGTAGCCGATGTCGCGCAGCGCCGTGAAATCGACGCGGGCCCGCGTCGCCCGCTGGATACCGAAGTCCCCCTCCTGCTGCCCGAGATCGACGACCAGCGTCCGGTCACGCCCGCCGGCGTCCACGACCGCATCGCGCACCACCGTCGCGCGGGCCCCGATTCCACCGAGGTTGAATGGCAGCTCGAAGATCCGCGCCTCACCCACGTCGACGCGATTCATCTCCCCGAGCGTCCACGCCGTCGGATCGGTCGGCCAGACCGCGTCGGGCTGCTCGACGATGATCACCCGGTCGTCGGCGGCGGATCGGAGCCGCGAGACCCGGAGCGTGATCGGCACGAGATCCGGGAACTCACTGCGGCGCCGCGGATTCCGCTGCAGCATCGCCAGGAGATCGAGCTCGGCGTTCCACGGGTCCTGCAGGAGGAGGACGGTCGCTGACGCGAGGGCGCGCACCTCGGTCGCGACCTCCGCCTCACGGCGGCGGGCGATCACCTCGGCGAGCTCGGCCCCTGTGGGTTCCGAGGAGGGGAGGAAGACGACGATCCCCGGGGCGCGATACGCGACGTGACTGACAAGCTTGAACGTGCGCCCCTCGGCGCGTGCCTGTTCGGTGAGGAGTTCGTGCTCATCCTGGGCTCGGCGCACACCCAAGGCGCCGAGGGAACGCCCGGAGTAGACAATCGAGACACGTTCCGGGGGCGGCGCGACCTGCGCCGACGCGCGGCCTGCGGCGAGGCAACCCAACAGCACGATCGGTCGGAGGAGACGCATCGCCGCAGGTGAACGGAGGGAAGTGAGGCCGAGCCCGAACCGCCCAAATAGACCCGGGAGCCACCGGGGCGGCAACTGACGGTCCCGGCTGGTACGATGGTTCCCGAACCGGGGCACCGGGGCGGCGTTGCGCCGCCCGCTCTAGCGCCGCCCGCTCCAGCGCCGACCGCTCCAGCGCCTCCCCGACCCAGCATTCCGACCCCGCCGGCCGTAGGTCCCCTGAGTCCCCCGCCCCTCCCGCCGTTTGCCGCCCTCGGTTCCCGGGCGCATACTGTGGAAGGTGCGAGCGGCCCACGCACCGGCGACGCAGGCGCCCTGACCCCCGACCCTCGATGGCCGCCTGCCCCGCCGGCCGTCCTGCACGGAGCACCTCGTGAGAGCTTCCCGCACGATCCCGGCCCTCGCCCTCTGGCTGGCCGGCGCGCTCGGCGCCCAACAGGCCTCGCGCCTCGAGCCGGTCACCGGCCTGCGCGACAACGGCACCGGGTTCCACGCCCTCGTCGGCGCACGCGTCGTCACCGCGCCGGGCCAGGCCATGGACAGCGCCACCGTCGTCATCCGCAACGGCGTCATCACCGCCGTCGGCCGCAACCTGAAGGCGCCCGCGGGCGCCCGCGTCTGGGCCCTCAAGGGGCTGACGGTCTACCCCGGGGTCATCGCCGCGCACGCCGCCCTCGGGG
>JBMTAR010000267.1:0-2532 GCA_049428925.1 Gemmatimonadaceae bacterium | reverse complement strand
CCCCCCCTCGTCGTCAGCGCTTCACCAGCGTCAGGATCGAGTAGGTGGCGACGGTCTCGTCGTGCTGGTTCCGCACGTCGACATCCCACTCCACGACCCCCTGCGGCACGCCGTCGGGTGGGGTGTCCTTGGCGGTCTTCTGCTTCACGGTGAGGCGCACCCGGATGGTGTCCCCGGGGTAGACGGGCTTCGTGAAGCGGAGCCGCTCGAGCCCGTAGTTCGCGAGCACCGGGCCGAGCGCCGGATCCACGAAGAGCCCCGCCGCCACCGAGACGATGAAGTATCCGTGCGCCACGCGCCCCGTGAACACGCCGTGGGCCCGCGCCTCGGCGTCATCCATATGCGCATAGAAGGTGTCGCCGCTGAGACGCGCGAAGGCCTCGATGTCCTCGAGGGTGATGGTCCGGGTGCCCGTCACGAGCGTATCGCCGACGGCGAGCTCGTCGAAGGTGCGACGGAACGGGTGCGGCCCCTCAGTGTGCTGGGCCGCGCCAGCGCTCCACTCGCGCGTGATCGCGGTGAGCATCGTCGGGCTCCCCTGCACCGCCGTGCGCTGCAGGTAGTGCAACACGCCGCGCGCGCCTCCCATCTCCTCGCCGCCGCCAGCGCGTCCGGGGCCCCCGTGCACGAGGTTCGGGAGAGGCGAGCCGTGCCCGGTGCTCTCGCCGGCGCTCGTGCGGTCGAGCACGAGAAGGCGCCCGTGGTATGGTGCCACGCCGAGCACCACCTGTCGCGCGACGGCGGCATCGGCCGTCACGATCGAGCCGCAGAGGGACCCGCGCCCACGCTTGGCGAGGGCGATGGCCTCGTCGACCGAGCCGTACGGCATCACGGTATTCACCGGCCCGAACGCCTCGATGTCGTGCGGCGCATCCTGCGTGAGGGGACGGTCGCAGACCATCAGCATCGGCGTGAAGAACGCCCCGCGCTCGCGGTCGGCGCCGACAACCGGCACCTCCTCAGCGCCGAACACCACCTCGCCCGCGGCGCGGATGCGCGCGGCCGCGGCGGCGACGTCGCGCACCTGTCCGCGCGAGGCGAGCGGCCCCATTCGGACCCCTTCGACCGCCGGATCACCGACGGTCGTCTTCGCGAGCCGCGCGCGCAGCGCCGCCACCACCGCCTCCTCCATTCCTGCCGGAACGAGCGTGCGCCGGATGGCGGTGCACTTCTGCCCCGCCTTCGTCGTCATCTCGCGCACGACCTCCTTGATGAAGAGGTCGAACTCCGGCGTGCCGGGCGCGGCGTCGGGTCCGAGGATACAGCAGTTGAGCGAATCGGCCTCCATGTTGAACCGCACCGCGTGCCGCACCACCGCCGGGCTCTCCTTCAGGGACTGGCCCGTCGCGGCACTCCCAGTGAAGGCCACCGTGTCCTGCTCCTCCACGTGGCTGAGCAGGTCGCCCGCGCTCCCACAGATCAGCTGCAGTGCTCCAGCGGGGAACACACCCGCCGCGATGATCTCGCGGAACATCAACTCCGTGAGGTAGCTCGTGGCCGTGGCCGGCTTCACGATGCAGGGCACCCCGGCGAGGAGCGCGGGGGCGAGCTTCTCAAGCATCCCCCAGCACGGGAAGTTGAAGGCGTTGATGTGGATGGCGACCCCCTCGAGCGGCACGCAGATGTGCCGCCCCGCGAAGGTGCCCCCCTTGGAGAGGACCTCCTGCGGCCCCTCCACGTGATACGTCTCGTTGGGGAACTCGCGACGGCCTCGGCTCGCATACGCGAAGAAGGTGCCGATCCCGCCCTCGATGTCGACCCAGCTATCGGTGCGCGTGGCGCCGGTGGCGGCGGAGAGGGCGTAGAACGCCTCCTTCCGCTCCATCAGATGCTTGGCCACCGCCTTGAGCATCGCCGCCCGCTCGTGGAAGGTGCGCTGCCGGAGCGCGGGGCCGCCGACGGCGCGCGCGTACCGCGCCATCGCCTGGAAGTCGAGGCCACCGCTCGAGGTCTCGGCCACCGGCTCGCCGGTGACGGCGTGAAGCAGCGTGGCCTGAGCGCCCGTCCCGGCGACCCATTCGCCGAGGGCGTAGTTCTGCAGACGAGCGATGGTCACTTCGATGTGCCCTCAGCGGAAGCGTCGGTGGCCGCCTGCGCCGCCGACTCGGCGTCGGCCGGTGGCGTCACCAGGTGCGTCGATGTCTTCGTTTCGTGCCACGCGCGCAGGATCGCGGGCTGCGTCGGCCGGTCCGCCGGGACCTCGCGGAGCGGTTCGGTCGGCTGCCAGCCGGCGCGCATCGCGGCAGGAAGACGCTGGTAGAGCGACGTCCCCTCGGTCTTCCAGGCGAGCATCTCGTCGGAGACCTCCTTCACGATGCGCGCCGGATTCCCGACGGCCACGCGTCGGGGCGGGATCACCATCTTCGCCGGCACGAAGGTCAGGGCGCCGACGATGCTCCCGGCGCCCACCTCGGCCTCGTCCATGATCACCGCATTCATCCCGATGAGCGCGTTGGCACCGATGCGCGCGCCGTGCACCACCGCCCCGTGTCCGATGTGCGCACCGGCCTCGAGCACCATCGTCACGCCGGG
>JBMTAR010000266.1:0-2573 GCA_049428925.1 Gemmatimonadaceae bacterium | reverse complement strand
GCCAGCACGATGCCCAGCGCGGCCCAGGTGTCGGCGCGCATCAGCTGAGCCCCAGCGCGCGGCCCACCACGAGCACCAACCATGCGGCGGCGTAGGCGAGCACCAGCATGTACGCGAACTGGATCGCCGCCCACCGCCAGCCGATGCGCCCACCGCCGGCCTCACGGACGGTCACCGCGATCGTGCTCATGCACATCAGCGCGAACACGTAGAACACCATCAGGCTGACGGCGATGAGCGGCGTGTAGGTCGCCGTGCCGTCGGCGCGCCGCTCAGCGCGGAGCGCATCCGCGAGCGCCGACTCCCCGGCGTCACCGACGCCGTAGATGGTGCCCATCGTCGAGACGAAGACCTCGCGCGCGGCGAAGCTCGCGAGGATCGAAACGCCGATCTTCCAGTCATAGCCCAGCGGCGCGACGGCGGGCTCGATCGCGCGGCCGAAGCGGCCGAGGGCGGAGTTCGCGAGCTGCGTCTCCTGCGCGACGGCGGGCGGCGTGTCCGGGCCGACGGCGGTGCGCGGGAAGGTCGCGAGGGCCCAGAGCACGATGCTGAGCGCGAGAATCACCGTCCCGGCGCGTCGAAGGAAGAGGACCGAGCGCTGCCAGACGGTGACCGTGATCGACCGCGGTGACGGCCAGCGGTACGGCGGCAGCTCGAGGATCATCGGACGGACCGGCCCACGAAGGAGGGTGCGGCGGAACACCGCGGCGACACCGAGCGCGGCAATCGTGCCGAGCAGGTACATCGCCAGCATCGTCGCGCCCTGCAGGTCGAGGCCGGGCAGGAGCGGCATGGCGGGCACGAAGGCCCCGATCAACAGCGTGTAGACCGGCAGTCGCGCCGAGCAGCTCGTCAGGGGCACGACCATGATGGTCGCGAGGCGATCCTTGGGGTCCTCGATGGTGCGCGTCGCCATGATCCCGGGCACGGCACAGGCATAGCCACTGAGCATCGGGATGAAGCTCTTCCCATTGAGTCCCACGCGGCGCATCAGCCGATCCATCAGGAAGGCCGCGCGCGCCATGTACCCGCTCTGCTCGAGGACGCCGATGAAGGCGAAGAGCAGCGCGATCTGGGGGAGGAAGACGAGGACCGATCCGACGCCCGCGAAGACGCCGTCGACGACGAGCGAGCGGAGGTCTCCCTCAGGGACGAGCTGCCCGACCGCGTGCCCGAAGCCCAGCACGCGGGACTCGATCGCATCCTGCACCGGCGTCGCCCAGGAGAAGACCGCCTGGAAGACGAGGGCCATCACAACGAGGAACAGGATCGGGCCGCCGACCCGATGCAACGCGACGGCGTCAATCCGGTCGCTGGGTGCACCCGACGACGCAGGACGCTGCGTGACGGTCCGCGCGATCACATCGGTGATCCATCCATAGCGGGCTGCGGTGGTCTCCGCCGATTCATCGAGGGCGAAGCGTGGTGTCGGCGCCGGGAGCGTCGCCGCGGTAACGAGGGCGCGGCGGAGCGGGTCGAGCCCTTCACCGCGCGAGGCGACCGTCGGCACGATCGGAACACCGAGCTCGTGGATCAGCGCGGGCACATCGACCGAGATGCCGCGCGCGGCGGCGGCGTCGACCTGGTTCAGGGCGACGACGACGGGGAGTCCGAGCTCGCAGATCTGGCTCGCGAGGAAGAGGTTCCGTCCGAGGTGGGTCGCATCCACCACGACGAGGACGACATCGGGGCGGGGTTCACGGCCGTCGTGTCCCCGCAGCACGTCGAGCGCGATGCGCTCGTCGGGGGAGGTGGCCGCGAGGGAGTAGGCGCCCGGGAGGTCGACGACGGTGATGCGTCGGCCATCGGGCATCTGGAACCCGCCCTCGACGCGCTCGACGGTGACGCCCGCGAAGTTGCCCACCCGCTGCCGCAGGCCGGTGAGGGCGTTGAAGAGGGTGGTCTTGCCGGTGTTCGGGTTGCCGATGATCGCGACCCGCAACGCCACCGGCGCCGGGGGAGTACCCGGAGCTCCCACAGCCATCATCCTCAGCTGGCGGGGATGCCCCGCGTGAGGACCGTGATGCCCTCGGCGAGTTCCGCGCCGAGCGCGAGGCGGGTGCCGCGCACGTCGACGAGCAGGCAGTGCTTCTTGTCGATCACCGAGACCGTGGCGCCCTCATAGACCCCCATCGCACGCAGGCGGCAGGCGTCACGGTCCGCGCAGGCGATGGCCACGACGGTCGCCTCGGCGCCGGTCGCCGAATCGACGAGCGGGCAGGTGCAGACGGGGAGTTCGCGAGAGGAGCCGGTGGTCACGTCAGCGGATCGATTCAGCGGGTTCGGTCGAGATGAGAATGATTCTCACCGGCGATATATGAAGCGTAGGCTGTTCTGGAACACGCGGCAAGGGAAAGGCGAAAAAATCTCTCGGGATGGATGTTCCACGAAAAACGCGGGGCCCCGCGACTCACTCCTTTTCCCGTAGAAAACCTTTCGCGTAACAACCTGCTATTCGTGGTCACTGTCTACGCAGCGCTCACATGATGCTGTTTCGTAAAATACAAAAGGGGTGCGCCTCAAACTATCAATCGTGCATGCTCTCGCAGACACAGGAAAATCACCGGGGTCAC
>JBMTAR010000265.1:0-2606 GCA_049428925.1 Gemmatimonadaceae bacterium | reverse complement strand
GCTTCTTGACGTCGGCCGAGAGGGCCGCGCCGTCGAAGGCGACGTTGTGCGGGCCGCCAGAGACGAAGACGAACTTGATGGCGTCGCCGGTCTTCACGGTGATGTTGGCCGGCTCGAAGCGATAGCCCTGCGCGTCGCCGATCATCTTGACCTCGACGGTGGCGCCGGTGACGGCGGCCGGAGCAGCCGCGGCCTCAGCGGCCGGCGCGGCGGTGGCGGTGGAATCAGCGGCCGGCGCGGCCTCCTCGGACTTGCCGCCGCAGGCGGCGAGGACGAGCGCGGTGGCGATGATCGAGAGCTTCTTGATCTGCATGGTGTGGATGGCCTCCGGAGGCCGGGTCGAGAAGATGGGATGATGAGTGGGGGTCAACGGGTGTTACCCGCCACGTTGTGAAAATATTCACAAGCACCGTGGTGCGTAAAGGGGAACGGGGGGGAGACCCCCTCGGTTCCCCGTCGTTGGAACCGCCGCGGTCGAGGGAGGTCAGGAGGTGTATGTTCCCCTGATGACCACCTCTTGGCTCCCGCTGCCGCGTTGGCTGCTGCGTGCCGGCATCGCCGCGGCGGACTCCCCGCGGGACATCGCCGGCAAGACGGCGATGAACCTGGTACTGCTCCTCGGGGTGCCGTTCGTGGCCCTGCCCTATGGCCTAGCCGGGCTTCAGTGGGGGCTCCCCAACTACCTCACCTTTGCCGCGATTGTCGCGGTCTGGCACTCCGGCCTGCTGGCGGTCGCCGTTTGGACCTCCAGCCAATCCGACCCGAACCGGGTCCACCGCCTCCTGTCTCGGGTCGCACCCCTCGGCACCATCGTGCTCTATGTCCCGGTCACCACCTGGCTGCTGGGACCCGGGCGGAACGCCGGCTTCCCGCAGATCTGGGCGTTCCTGACGGTCCCGTTCGTCTTCCTCGTGTATGACAACCTGCGGGAGTCCTGGCTGACACTGGGGTTCTCGATCGCCGCCATCATTTTTCAGGAGCGGATGATCATCCCGCACACTGAATTCGTCCCGATTGGGCCGGTCGCGTTCGTCGAGGCGATGCGGATGTTCAGCTGGTTCGCCTTCACCATCGTCTTCGGCTACGTCCTAGCGTTGCACCGCCAAGAGATGGACCAGGCCACGCAATCGATGCAAACCGAGAGCGCCGCGCGCGGCGCACTGGTGGAGTCGCTCCGGGAGGCGAACGTACGCGCCGAGGCCGCCGTCGCCGCCAAGGGGGAATTCCTCGCCAGGATGAGCCACGAGATTCGGACGCCTATGCACGCGATCGTGGGGATGTCCAACCTCGCGCTCGCCAGCGACCTGAGCCCGCGCCAGCGTGGGTATATGGAACGAATCCAATCCGCCGGGACGCATCTCGTCGGCCTCGTGAGCAACCTCCTCGATCACTCGCGCTTCGAGGCGAGTGGCCTGGCGCTCGACGCGGTCGACTTCGACATGGACGACGTCCTCACGAACCTCGTGAACGTCACGGGCGTCCTGGCCCGGAAGCAAGGCATCGAGCTGGTCGTCCACGTGGAACCGGATGTCCCCACGCACCTACGGGGGGACCCGCTTCGCCTGGGACAGGTGCTGATCAACCTGACCGCGAACGCGATCAAGTTCACCACCGCCGGCGAGGTTGTGGTGACCATCAGCGTAGCCACCCGGACCCGAGCGCAGATTACGCTCGACCTGCGCGTGCAGGACACCGGAATCGGGATGAGCGAGGAGACCCGAGCGCAGCTCTTTCAGGCGTTCACCCAAGCCGATGCGTCGATTCCTCGGCGCTTCGGCGGCTCCGGCCTCGGTCTCTCGATCGCCCATCGCTTGGTGCGCGCGATGGGCGGCACACTCACCGCCGAGAGTCGTGAGGGAGTCGGCTCCCTCTTCCAGTGCGCGGTCACCCTCGATGCTCCCAAGGGGTTCCTCACGCACTCGGATCTCCCGGCGCCTTACGCGACCGCGCTCGTCCTCGACGACAACCTGCGGGCGGCCGAAGCGCTCACGGCCGCACTCGCCGCGTTCGGTGTAAAAGCGACGGTGGTACAAAGGGGAGCGGATGCCAAGACCGCCATCGAGACGCAGCGCTTCGACTGGGTATTCGTCGACGAGCTGCTGGACGGCGAGGATGGATGGGCCGTCGTGCGACACCTGAAGTCCGATCTCAGTATGGCCGAAACGCCCATCGTGCTCCTGACCACTGCCGAGGTGCTGTTACCGCCGGAGGCACTCGACGAGGCCGGTGTACGACTGACACTGGAGAAACCACTTCAACGTGCGGCGGTGGCGACGCTGTTGGATGGCGTGCATCCACAGCATCGGCGGTAAGTGGACGAGCAGCACCGGGGTTTGACGTCTGCCTCTCCGACGAGATCACACGTGCGGCCAGTGACGCCTAGAACCCCAGCAGCGTGAAGCGGTTCACCTGCTGCGGGTTCCCGAGGTACGTGAACCGCAGTCGCGTCATCCACTGCTGCGCGACGCGGCGGACATCCTCCCCGGTCACCGCCTGCAACTCGGCGATGAAGCGATCGCCCGCGCGGAAGTCGCCGCGGTAGAGCTCGGCACGCGCGAGGAAGTCCGCCTGCGCCCCCGAGGTCTCGTTGTCGAGGAAGTACTCCG
>JBMTAR010000264.1:0-2614 GCA_049428925.1 Gemmatimonadaceae bacterium | reverse complement strand
CTTCGCCATCGGCAGGATGTCGTGGATGGCGCCCGTGGGGCAGACGCGCACGCATTCGCCGCACCAGGTGCACCCGGCGTGCTCCGGGTTGCCATCGGCGCCGACGATGATCGCCGTACCCTCCCCGCGCTCGGCGACCTCGAGCACGCCGACCACCTGGATGTCCTCGCAGGCCCGCACGCACCGGGTGCAGAGGATGCAGGTGCTCATGTCGTGCGAGATAATCGGATCCGTCGGACGCTCGTCGCCCGTGCGCAACGGGAGCGCGCCGGAGCGGGCGCGCGGCACGTCGTAGCGATGCACAAGTGCTTCGAACTCGTTCCGGCCGCCATCGGCGGGAATCGTCTCCGCGGGGTAGCGCTCGAGGAGCAACGCGAGGACCGCGCGGCGGTTCTCGACCGCGGCGTGCGATTCAGTGTGCACCACCATTCCGTCGGCGGCGGGCGTCGCGCAGGCGGGGAGGAGCTTCTTCTCGCCGTCAACGGAGACGAGACAGATGCGGCAGTTACCGACGGTCGGAAGCTTCGGATACCAACAGAGCGTCGGTACGTCGATGCCCGCACCGCGCGCGGCATCAAGAATCGTTCCGCCTGCCGCGACGTCGCATTCGCGACCATCGATGATGACGCGTGTCATCGGTGCACTCACGTCCGAGGGGTCCTCTAATGTCGGTCCGCGGCGGTGGGGTTGGCAACGAGTTTGCAGACGGGTGTTGACACCGTGGCCGAAAAGTCGTATTGAACAGGCAGGAAATCGTGAATGCGAACCAGCCTTCGCGCTTTCCAAGCCCACCGATTCACCGGGGAATCGGCCGGGACACACCACTCCTTTCAAGGAGCGAGTATCATGGCTGCCAAGAAGAAGGCTGCGAAGAAGGCGACGAAGAAGGCCGCGAAGAAGAAGTAAGCGGCTGTCGCTTCACACTGGGGGGATCGGCTACGGCCGGTCCCCTTTGTGTTTCCAGGCCAGCGCACGCGCGCGCACTGTGATACGAACAGAGCCGCCCGGTTGGGCGGCTCTGTTGCGTGGTGACGACCTTTGTGCATCGCGCGCCGATTGGGTGGCGCGATCAACGTCTCAGATCAGCCGGTGCGTTCGGCCCGCGACATTTACGCGGCACGCGGGCTCCCGGCGGTCGCGGGCTCTGGGGCCTCGTCGGGGACCGGGCCCCAGACATAGGCGGCGAAGCGCGGTGCCGGCTCGGGCGCCAACCCGGTGGAGATGATGATGCCGATCGGCTCGTCGTTCGACGCCGCGGTGGTGATTTGGTCCATCGGTGCCCCCTCGTCTCAGCGATGGGCCGGCGGTCTGCCGACCCTCACGCGTTCATATAGAAGATAGGCCGGAGGGATCCGGGGTCACCGCTGTGTTGTAAGTCGTTGATTGATAGGTATTTAGATGGCTTTCTCGACGGCTTCGCTGGCAGGGTGTCGCAGGGTGACACACCGCCCCTCACGCAACCAGCTTCTTCGCCACGAAGGTGGAGGTCGCGCCGGGTTCCGGGACCAGGGAGATCTGCCAGCGCGAATCGTACCGCGAGCGGAGCTCCTCCTCGCTCAGCACCGCCTGCCCGGCGATGATTGTCTCGATCAGGTGCACGCCGCCGTCGGTCGTCGCCTCCTGCAGGAGCCGGAAGACCCGCTCGCGCTCGATTGTCGAGAGCCCGGCGAATGCGGCCGGGGTGCAGATGACCGCGCCGAGCGGGCCATCGGGGGTGAAGCTGACAAGATCGGCGGCGAAGCCCCGGACCTTCTCCGTGAGGCCATTGTCGCGCGCCATCAGCAGCACGCGGTTCACCACCGCGACCTCGGGCTCGATTGCCGTCACCTCGCACCCGTTCGCGGCGAGGTAGAGCGCGGAGCCTTCGAGACGTGCGCCGGCCACGAGCACCGACGAGGCGTGGCGGGTCATCGGGAGCGCGTGGGTCAACGGCGTGTCGGGGCGCAGCCCCCAGTGCTCGGGACGCTGCAGCTCGCTTGCATTCCGCTCGCGCCGCCGGCGCCAGGTCGCGAAGGTGGGGAGTCGCAGGCGGCGCGTGATGATCCGATCGACCTCATCGGAGAGGAGCACCTCGCGCATCCCGAGCTGCAAGCCCTCGTCGAGCGTGCGCGCCGCCTCGGCGGCGATGCCGTAGAGGAATTCGCGCGACACCGAACTCTTGTAGTCCTCGACCTCTCGCTCCACGTAGCGCAGATACTCTTGGCGCAGCGATTGTGGATGCGACGAGTGAGCCATACGGGGCGCGTCGAGGGAGCGTGAGGGGACTCTGCACAAGCTACGTTCAATCGGCGATGCGACAACCCCCGCACACCGCGACAGCTTTCCACATTCACTGCATCGATTTGGAGGAACGTGATGCCCGAGTTGCCGGAGGTCGAGGCCGCCGCGCGGGTCGCGCGCCGCGCCCTCGCGGGGCGGACGATCGCCGCGGTGGAGGCGCGGCATCCGAGCATCGCCCGTCGGTGGTCGAGCGCCGATCGCCGGCGGTGTTGCGGACGGCGAATCACCGCCATCACGCGCCGTGGGAAGTCACAACTCCTCCACCTCGACGACGGGAGCACCCTCGTGGTGCATTTCCGACTCGACGGCGACTGGGTCGTCGACACGGCCGAGG
>JBMTAR010000263.1:0-2634 GCA_049428925.1 Gemmatimonadaceae bacterium | reverse complement strand
TGCAGCTCGTCGGCGACGACCTCTTCGTGACGAACACCGAGTTCCTGGCGCGCGGCATCGAGGAGGACGTGGCCAACGCGATCCTCATCAAGGTGAATCAGATCGGGACGCTGACCGAGACGCTCGAGACCATCGAGATGGCGGGGCGGAACGGGTACCGCTCGATCATCTCGCACCGGTCCGGCGAGACCGAGGATACCTTCATCGCGGACCTCGCGGTCGCGACGAATGCCGGGCAGATTAAGACCGGATCGGCGAGCCGCACCGATCGTGTGGCGAAGTACAACCAGCTGCTGCGCATCGAGGCGGAGCTCGGCGGGCACGCCGAGTTCCCGGGCGGCGCGATCTACGGTATCGGGGGCTGACGCGCGTGGCGCGTGGCCGCTCGCGCGCTGCGACGGGTGCCCCTGAGCCCCGGCGGCCCCGTCGGGCCGGCGGGGCATTGCGCACCCCGGAGATCGTGCGGCGCGTCCTCGGGGTGGTGGCGGCGCTCTTCGTGCTCTGGTGGGCGGTGCAGGGTGGGGAGTACGGGACGACCGACCTCCTGCGCCAGAGACGGGCGATCGCCGGCGAACGGGCGAGCATCGACTCGCTCGAGCGGGTGGTGCGAGGCTTGCAGGCGGCGAAGCGTCAGGTGGAGTCGGATCCGGTGACGCAGGAGCGAATCGCCCGCGAGGAGTTCGGGATGATCCGTGACGGGGAGATCCTCTATCGTTTCGTCGACACGGCGGCGGCCGGTCGGAGGAAGTGATGACGGGCCGGCGACCTTCCTCCGGGAGTATCCGAGCAGTGGTCGCCGAGGTGCGTGGCCCCGCCGGCCTGCCGCCGGCCGATGTCGTGCTCGTCGCGGCGGGCGCACTCTACCTCGCGGCGGTGGCGCTCATCCCGATCCGCATCGAGATGTCGGCGGCGTCGATTCCGCTCGCGCTGGTCGACGTCCCGATCCGTCTGCTGATCTTCGCGCTGCTGTGGGAGGCGTGGCGCGCACAGCGGGACGAGGTGTCGTCGCGACTGCTCGTCTGGGTGCTGGCGGCGGGCGCGCTTGCGCAGCCGGCGTGGGTCGCCTATCGGCTCTCGCACCTGGTGACGATCTGGGAAACCTCCGTCGTCCCGGACCTGCTGCAACTCAGCGCGTACGCGGCTTTGATCATGGCGGTTCGCCGGTTGCCTAGTGCCGAGGCCCCGTGGCGATCGCCCGCGATGGCGGTGGTCGATCTGGTGTCGGCGGTCGGTGGGGCTGGTGTCCTTGCCTGGTTCTTCCTGCATGACGGTCGTTGGGTGCTCAGCGGGGTGGGCGCGCTCGGCCCGATCATCGAGGTCGCGTATCCGGTCCTCGATGTCCTGATACTGCGCATGTGGATGGGACGGACCTCACTCGAGGGTGGGTGGGCCCCACGAGCGATTGCGGTCGGGCTGTTGATCACCGCGTTGAGCACGGTCACCGGGGACGCGCTCAATGTGTTCTATGCCTACGCCGAGTCGGGCCACTGGGCCAAACAGAGCGGCGACCTGCTCACTGGCGTGTCGTCCGTGGGCTATCTGTTCGCGGCGGTCGTGGCGCGTCGGTATCCCGATGCCTTTGCGACGGCGTTGGCTCCAGCCCAGCGGTCCTCGGTGTCGCAACTCATTGGAGCGAGCCTCGGCTTCGCGGTGCTCGTGTTGCTCGTCAGCGACCTCGGCGCGGTGGTGGACCGTGGGCACCTCGTCCTGCTGTTGGCCGTGGCCTCGCTCGGGGTGCTGGCGGTGATCCGGCTCGTCGTCGGTGCGCGGACGAACGAGTCGTGGTATGCCGAGCGGCAGCGCGTCCTCGAGGCTGAGGTGCAGGCGCGGACCCTCGAGCTCGCCGCGGCCAATGAGCGGCTCGCGTCGATGGTGAACCAGGATCCGTTGACCGGGCTCGTGAATCGGCGCGGTTTCGACGAGGCCCTCCGCCGGGCGTGGGCGAGTGGGGTGCGCTTGAAGGATTCCCTCGCCGTCCTCGTCGTGGACGTGGACCGGTTCAAGGAGTACAACGACGCCCTCGGTCATCCCGCGGGGGACGCCTGCCTCCGGGCGATCGCGGCGATCCTCAAGGGTTCCACACCCCGGGCGAGCGACGTGGTCGCCCGCTATGGTGGCGAGGAGTTCGTGATCCTCTGTCCGCACACTGATGCGGCGGGGGCGGTCGCGCTGGCGGAACGCATCGTGGCCCAGATGCGCGAGGCGGCGATGCCTCATCCGAATTCTCCGGTGAGCCCCTTGGTGACGCTGAGTGTCGGGGCGGCGGCGGTGACCTGCACCGCGGATCGTTCGGCGGAGGCGCTCCTGTCGGCCGCCGACGCGGCCCTCTATGAGGCGAAGCGGGGGGGGCGCAATCGGGCGGTCGTGACGTTGGCGCTTCCCGCGGCTTGAATCCGGTACGCCCCCTCGCTATCCTTCCTTCACTGCCGCGGGGTGGAGCAGCCTGGTAGCTCGTCGGGCTCATAACCCGAAGGTCGCGGGTTCAAATCCCGCCCCCGCTATTCATGAGGCGGTCGGTTCATCCGAACCGGCCGCCTCGTGGTTTGGAGAGGGTGTGGCTGGGTAGCTCAGCCGGTTAGAGCACGGCACTCATAATGCCGGGGTCGCGGGTTCGAGTCCCGCCCCAGCTATCGA
>JBMTAR010000262.1:0-2659 GCA_049428925.1 Gemmatimonadaceae bacterium | reverse complement strand
CTTGGTCTCCGCGGCGCCTGGAACGAGGTCGCCGCCACCCTCGCACCCGGCGCCGACACCGCAGGTGTGCTCGCCGCGCTGGATCGCGCCCTCGATCGGTATGGCACCCCGGGCGCGTACACGCGCGAGCAGCACGCCTCGCACCGCTTCCTGAGCGAGGAGATCCGGCAGAACCAGACGTTCGCGTTGGTGCTGCCGATGATCTTCCTCGGGGTGGCGGCCTTCCTGGTGCACCTCGTCCTCGGACGTGTGGTCGCGCAGCAGCGCGAGCAGGTGGGGACGCTGACGGCCTTCGGGATGCCGCCGCGGATGCTGCTCCGCCACTACGGACTCTTCGCGCTCGTCCCCGTCTCGGCGGGGACCCTCCTCGGCGCAGGGATCGGCCTCTGGTTCGCGCGGTACCTCGCGTCCGTGTATGCGGACTTCTTCCGCTTCCCGACGCTCCGGCTCGCGCTGCATCCCGCCGAATTCACGGTGGCGGTGCTCATTGCCATCGCCGCTGCGGGACTCGGGGCGTTCGGCGCGCTGCGCCGGTTGCTCGCGCTCGCTCCCGCTGAGGCGATGCGACCGGAGCCGCCGGCCACCTACGCGCACGGACGCGTCGAGCGCCTCCTCGCGCGATGGGCGCAGCGTCCCGTCCCGCGGATGACGCTCCGAAACCTCACGCATCGGCCGTGGCGGACCGCGCTCGGTGCGCTGGGCATCGGGCTCGGGGCAGCGGTGGTCGTGGCTGGCACCTTCGGCTTCGATGCCGTCCGGCGGATGCGCACCGTGCTCTTCGAGCACGCGGACCGCGCGGATGTGACCATCGTCTTCGGTGAGTCGCAGGGGATGCGCGCGCTCGCCGCCGCGCGGGAGATCCCCGGTGTGCTCGCGGCCGAGCCAATCCGTGAAATCGGCGTGCGAATCCGGCACGGGCATCGGAACCGACGCACCGCGCTCGTGGCCGTCGACGAGCACGCGCGACTCCGTCAGGTCGTCGATCTGCACGGGCGCGTGGTGCGGGTGCCCGACGGCGGCATCGCGCTCGGGACGACGTTGGCCCGCGTGCTCGGGGCTGCCGTCGGCGATACCGTGGACCTTGAGTTCCTCGACGGGCGAGATCGCCGACGGAGCGCCCAGGTGACCGCGGTGGTCGAGGATCTCGCCGGGTTGAACGCCTATGTGCGGCAGGAGATGTTCGGAGCGCTCGTGGGTGTGTCGGAGGCGGTGAGCGCGATCGGGCTCGCCGTCGATCCCGCCGCGACCGATGCCGTCTATGCGAGACTCACCCGTGCGCCGGCGGTCCGCGCGGTCACCGTCCGTGCCGCGGTCCGGCGTGCCTTCGACGACACGCTGCGCCGCAACTTCGTGATCGTGCTCACCACGCTCGTGAGCTTCGCGGCCGCGCTGGCCGCCGGTACCATCTACAACGCCGGTCGCGTCGCGCTCTCGGAACGGGCACGGGACCTCGCCAGCCTGCGGGTCTTGGGGCTGACCCGCGGCGAGGTCGCGCGGATTCTGTTCGGCGAGCTCGCGACGCTCGGGGTGATTGGGGTGCCGGTCGGCGTGGTGATCGGCATCGGGTTCGCCGCGGCGACCGTCGCCTCGTTCGGCGAGACCGAACTCTTCCGGATGCCGCTCGTCATCGGTTGGCGCACCATCGCTGCGGCCATCGCCATCCCGACGGCGGCGGGAATGGCGGCGGCGGGGCCGCTGCGTCGGCGGCTCGACCGGTTGGACCTCATCGGCGTTCTCAAGACGCGGGAGTGAACAGATGCGAGACAGGCGTTGGTGGGCCGTGGTGGCGGCCGTGGTGGTGGTGCTCGCAGGCGGGGTTTGGTGGCGATTCGCGCCGCGCGGGCTCGTGGTCGAAACCGCGGTCGTGACACGAGCGACCGTCGAGGAGGTCCTCGTCGAGGAGGGACGCACGCGCGCACGGTGGCATCTCGACCTCGCCGCACCAGTGTCGGGGGCATGGGCCCCGGGGTCGCTCGTGGTCGGCGACTCCGTCACAGCGGGGATGCCCGTCGGTGTCCTCACCGCCGCCGCGGCCGATCCCGCGACGGCGCGTCAGGTCGTCGCGCAGGTGGGTGCAGCGGAGGCCACGGTGGAGGCTGCGCGTGCCGTCGAGCGCGCGGCGCTGACCGCCGCGCTGGAATCGGGGCGCAGTGCCGCGCGGGTGGAGCGCCTCGGGCCGGTCGGTGGGATGTCGCCGCAGGCGCTCGACGAGGCGCGTGCCATCGCCGACGCGCGGCAGCGGGAATATGAGGCGGCGCGTGCGCGGGTGACGGCGGCGGTCTTCGCCCGGGATGCGGCGCGCGCGATGCTTCCCGGCGCGAGCGCACCGGTCATCGTGCGCGCCCCCACGGCAGGCGTGATCCTTCGGATTGACGAGGAACATCCGCGGGTGGTGCCCGCCGGATCACCGCTGCTGATGCTCGGTGCCTTCGGCTGGCCCGACATCGTGGTCGACGTCCTGAGCCGTGACGCGCCGCGCATCCCGGCCCGCGCGTCGATGCGCGTGCTCAGCGGCTCCGACACACTGCTCGCCCGCGTCCGGCGGGTCGAGCCGACGGCGCGCACGATCCGGTCCGCGCTCGGCGTCGACGAACAACGGGTCCAGGTGATCGGGGAGGTCCTGCGGGCGCCGCGGACGCTCGGGCACGACTTCGCCGTG
>JBMTAR010000261.1:0-2661 GCA_049428925.1 Gemmatimonadaceae bacterium | reverse complement strand
CCCCGCCCCGGCCCCGCCCCCCCCCCCCCCCGCGCCTCTCGTTACGACGGGACAGCGAGCTTACTTGGCGCTGTCAGCTGCCGGGGCCATCGAGTCCGCCGGGGCGGCCGAGTCAACGGTCGCAGCCGGCGCGACGGTCGTGGTGTCGGCGGCCGGAGCGGCCTCCTCAGTCTTGGCGCCGCAGGCGGCGAAGACGAACAGCGAAGCAACGAGGGCGATCTTCTTCATGGGGCGGTCTCTCGGGGGTGTGGTGTGGTGCGGCGTCTCGCGAGACATTCGCGTCTTGCGCACGGCATCAATCCTATTTATCACGGGCTGAGCCGTCAATACCGCCGGGACACCCAACTCGTTCCCCGACAAGGGTTTGAAGGGCATCCGTGTGTCAGACGACGACCCCCGACCACGGGTCACACACCGAGGCAAGGAGCTGGACAAGCTGTCCAAGTATTTGCCAGTCAACCACTTATGCGAATAAGGCGTTCGTGATTGAAGGAGGCGGGTTGGCGCAGCTCCACGCGGGGGCGATGATTCAGCGATGAGCCGAACCGGCGCGGGGAATCCACCAGTAGCGACGCGCCGCGTCGTGCGCGGCGCCTGTCCGCACGATTGCCCGGACGCGTGTGCGATGCTCGTCACCGTCGATGGCGATCGCGTGACGCGCGTGCAGGGCGACCCTGACCATCCGGTCACCCAGGGCTTCCTCTGCACAAAAGTGAACCGCTATCCCGAGCGCACGCATCATCCCGAGCGCGTGCTCCGGCCGCTGCGGCGTGTCGGTGCGAAGGGACGCGGGGAATTCGTCGAGGCCTCGTGGGACGAGGCACTGACCGACATCGCGCACCGACTGGACGCCATCCGCCGCTCGGCAGACGGCCCACAGGCGATTCTCCCCTACTCGTACGCAGGCACGATGGGGATCCTGCAGGGTGAGTCCATGGACCGCCGATTCTTCCACGCGATTGGCGCGTCGCTGCTCGATCGCACCATCTGTGCGACGGCGGGGATGATGGGGATGCGGATGACGGTGGGCGCGAGCATCGGCACCGACATCGAAGGCGTGCCCGAGAGCGACCTGATCATCCTCTGGGGCACCAACACGCTCACCTCGAACCCGCACCTCTGGCCGAAGGTGCTCGAGGCACGGGCGAAGGGCGCGCCGGTGCTCTGCATCGATCCGATCCGCACGCGCACGGCTGAGCAGTGCGACGAGTGGATCGGGATCCGCCCGGGCACGGATGCGGCGCTCGCGCTCGGGCTGATGCACGTGCTCTTCGCCGAGGGGTTGCAGGACGACGAGTACCTCGCGCGCCATACGCTCGGCGAAGACGCGCTGCGCGCCCGTGCGGCGGAGTACGCGCCGGCCCGCGTCGCGGCGATCACGGGGATTCCCGCGGAACGGATCGTCGCACTGGCGCGCCAGTACGGAAGGGCGCGGGCCGCCTTCATCCGGATCAACTACGGACTGCAGCGGCACGCCGGCGGCGCGATGGCGGTGCGCACGATCGCCTGCCTGCCGGCGATCACGGGACATTGGCGGCGCGCGGGTGGGGGCGTCCAGCTCTCGTCGAGCGGGAACTTCGCGCTCAACACGGCCGCGGTGCAGCGCCCCGACCTGATCCCCGCCGGGACGCGCACAATCAACATGTCGCGGCTCGGCGACGCGCTCACACGCCCCAACGCCGGCGTCGGCGGCCCGCCGGTACGTGCACTTGTCGTGTATAACTCGAATCCCGCCGCGATCGCGCCCGACCATCTGCGCGTGATCCAGGGACTGCGACGCGAGGACCTGTTCACAGTCGTGCTCGAGCACTTCCGCACCGACACCGCGGACTACGCCGACTGGGTCCTCCCCGCGACCACGCAGCTCGAGCACCTCGACCTGCACTGGTCGTACGGGCACCACTACGTGACGCTGAATACGCCGGCGATCCCGCCGATCGGCGACGCGCTCCCGAACACCGAGATCTTCCGTCGGCTCGCGGCGGCGATGGCACTCGACACGGCGTGCCTGCGCGACGACGACGAGATGATGTTGCGGCAGGCCCTCGACACCTCCGACCCGCGGATGGCGACGATCACCCTCGAGGGGCTGCGCGAACGTGGCTGGATGCGCCTCAACCTGCCGACGCCGTACCTCCCCTTCGCCGACGGGGGCTTCCACACCCCCAGCGGAAAGTGCGAGTTCGTCTCGGACCGGATGGCGGCGTTGGGACTCGACCCGCTGCCGACCTACACGCCGCCGTATGAATCGCCGGAGCGCGACCCGGACCTCGTGGCGCGCTTTCCGATCACGCTGATCTCGTCACCGGCGCACCAGTTCATGAACTCGACCTTCGTGAACGTCACCTCGCTCCAGCGCGCGGCGCGCGAGCCGGAGGTGTCGCTGCACCCGACCGATGCGGAGCGGCGCGGCATCGCGGAGGGCGCGCGCGTCCGCGTCTCGAACGACCGCGGGAGCTTCGAGGCGACGGCCCGGCTGCGCGAGGGGATCCGCGAGGGCGTGGCGTGGGCCCCGGGGATCTGGTGGGCCAAGACGTCGCCCGACGGCCGGACCGTCAATGCGACCACCAGCCAGCGCCTCACCGATATGGGTGAGGGGCCGGTGTTCTATGACAATCAGGTGGAGATCGCCGTCGTGGCGTGACACCCGGCGCGACACCC
>JBMTAR010000260.1:0-2679 GCA_049428925.1 Gemmatimonadaceae bacterium | reverse complement strand
GGATCAGCCGGTACCCGGGCGAGTTGGGATGGAGCGCGAGGTCGGTCGGCGGCGCGCCGATGTTGTGCTGTGGATCCTCCGGATCGTGCCCACCCAGGTAGGTCCAGGAGCCTCGGCCATACGAGCCGTGGAGATACTTCACCCAGGGCGCCCCCTCCTCCTGCGCGAGCACCGTCGCACCGGGCTTCAGCGTCCGGCGCGTGAAGGACGTCGTCACCCCGTAGAAGTCGGGCATCACCGCCCGATGGTTCTGCACGAGCATCGTCGGCACGGGGTCGAACTTCGCAGAGAAGCCGAACAGCGAGAAGGTCCCGAGGGGCTGCCGTCGCGCCGGGACGTTCACCTGGTGCCCGTCGATGTCGCTCATCGCGTTGATCCCCGGCGCGAACTCCAGATGCGCGCCTTGGAAGGCGAAGCTCCGGTCCCAGGCCAGCTTCGCATCGGCGGCCGGGTCGAGGGGAGAGCCGTCGGCGTACGGGCCCGCGATGTCGATGCCGGCCGCCGCGAGGGCGAGCTCGAGGGTCTCGGTGGCCCCGCACATCGCAAAGAGGAACCCCCCGCGCTCCACGAAGGCACGCAGCTTCTCCGCGACCGCCTTCTTGAGCGTGGGGATGTCCGCGAGCCCGTGGCCACGCGCCATCGCCAGGTCGCGCTCACGCGCCTGCACGAACCAGGGCGCATCCCGGAACCCCAGGTGCAGCTTGTTCTGCTGCCCCGTGAAGTCCTCGTGGAAGAGATGGATCCAGTCGAACTGCGCGAGGTCGGTGGCGAGCACGGTGTCGTCCCAGATCTTCGCGTACTTGATCCCGGCATAGCTCAGCGCGAGCGTCACCGCGTCGTCCCACGGCGGTGAATCGGGCGGCGTGTACACGGCGATCCGCGGCGCGCGCTCCAGCGGCACGGCGTCCATGTTCCCTTCGGCGATCTCCCGACGCATCATCGCCAAGGTGCCGCCGTCGACGGGCTCGGTCGTCACACCCGCGAGCGCAGCCGCGCGGCGCACGCTCGGCAGGTCGGGGACGAGGAAGGCCCCGCCACGATAGTTGATCAACCACTCGCTGCGGACGTTGTCGACGAGCGCCCCGAAGACGACGCCATACGCCTTGAGATGATTCGCCTGCCCCTCGTCCATCGGGAGCAGGAGGTGCTGCGCGCCCGCGGCTCGACCCGCGAGCAGGAGACCGAGCACCAGGGAGCGGAGGGTCACGCGGCCACCCCCGTGCGGAGGGCATCGAGTTCGCGGCGGGCCTGCGGCACGAGTGCGCTCCCGGGATAGGTGAGGATGAGATGTTCGAGATGCTCGCGGGCGCCCTCGCCATCACCGGCACGCCGGAGGCCGCGCGCCCACTCGAGGTGCGCCTCCGCGGCCTCCGGTGCCGCCGCATACTCCGCGGCGACGCGCTGCCAGAGGCGACGCGCACGGAGATCGGCACCGCGCGCCGTCTCGAGGCGCGCCGCCATCGCGAGGAGCACCGGCGCCGCATCGGGGAGGTCGGCAGCCGCCGACTCGAAGCGACCGACCGCGTCCGTGGTGTCGGCGCGCCCGAGGGCGAGGAAGGCGGCACCGACGGCGGGCGCGCGGGTGGCCGTCGTCCGGTTGAGCAGCGCCAGGGCGCGCACGACGTCCTGCTCCGGTGTCGGCACGTGACGCAGCGCCTGCCGCGCCGCCGCGAGATCTCCCTCGTAGAGGGCGAGCCATCCCGCGACCTCGTCCTCCGCATCGAGCGTCGCACCGGCGAGCGCCGCGCGCGCGCGCGGCACCTCCCCCGCGCGGCTCCACGCCCACGCGCCCACCCGCGGCATCATCCGCGCCCGCTCCGGCCCCCGCCGTCGACTCGGCGGCGAGCCGGCTCGTCACCTCGGCACCGCGCCCGAGTCGCGCGAGCGCCTCCAGCTCGAGGGGCACCGCCACCGCGATGCGCGTCGCGGAATCCCCCGCGCCCGCCGAGCGCACGAGCGCCAACGCGCTCGTCGCATCCCCCGCGCGCAGCGCGGCCTGCGCCCCGCGCCACGCGACCGTCGCCTCCGGACGTGCGCGGTGCACCGCGGTCCAGACATCGCGCGCGACGCCCCAAGCCTGCGCGCGCTCGACCTCCTCCCCGAACAGGCGCCAGACCGCCACCGCGGTGTCCGTGACGGGGACGGCGGCGAGGCTGGTCCAGCCGTCTCGCGGCGAGCTCCACGCGACGTCAAGGAAAGCGCGCACCTGCCGCACGCCGATGGTCGGCGGCGCCGCGACGGACGTCGCGTTCGACGCCGCACGGCGTCCGGTCATCAGCGCGGCGCGCACGGCATCGTGCGACGTGACCGGGGTGGGCGTCAAGGAAAAGACCGCGGCCGACTCGTAGTACGCCTCTTCCTGCACGACCATGCGCCAGGCGAGCGCCGACTCCTCCCATCGACCGAGCCCGGCCCGCATCTGCGCGAGCTCGAGGGCGAGGCCCTGCAGCGAGCCGAGCGCGGTCGCGGCATCCGCCAGGACCGTGTCCGCCGCGGCAGCGCGATTGTTGAAGAGGAGGATTCGCGCGTAGTCGCGGTATGGCACAAGATCGCCTGCGCGGGTGTCGCGCCACGCGCGAAACGCGGCATCCGCCGCGCGCGGTCGGCCCAGCGAGACGAGCGCACGCAGCTGCACCCCACGGAGCGCGCCCTCCTCCGGAAAGCGCGGCAGCAGCGTGT
>JBMTAR010000259.1:0-2679 GCA_049428925.1 Gemmatimonadaceae bacterium | reverse complement strand
CCACCAACTCGGCGGGAAGCGCGAAGTGCATGTACTTCGGGATGTTGTACAGGATCACCGGGAGGGGCGACGCATCGGCCACCCGCTGGTAGTGCGCGCGGAGCGCCGCGAGGGTCATCGCGTTGGCGTAGTAGTGCGGCGCGACGACGAGCACCGCATCGGCGCCGGCGTCGCGCGCCGCGCGGCAGCGCGTGAGGCACTGCCGCGTCGACTCCGCGCCCGTCCCCGCGATGACGAGCCGATCCGACGGCGCGACCTCGCGGGCGGCGGCGACGAGGGCGGTCCGCTCCGCCTCGTCGAGGAGCGCCGCCTCGCCGGTCGAACCCGCCACGACGAGCCCCGCGAGTCCGTCGGCGAGGTGCGCACGGCAGTTCGCGCGGAAGCCGTCGAGGTCGAGGTCCTCGCTCCCGGACCGGAATGGCGTGACCACCGGCGCAAAGATGCCGTGGAGGCCGCGCATCAGACCGCCCCCAGCGTCTTCACCCGCAACTGGAAGTCGCTCGGCCGCGACGCCGCCGCGAGCGCCACCTCGTACGTCACCGTCCCGGCGCGCACGAGCTCCTCGAGGTGCTGGTCGAAGGTCTGCATCCCGTACTGCTCCTTCCCCTCCGCGATGAAATCGCGGATGCCGGCGATCCGATCCGGGTCGAGCATCAGCTCGCGCACCGTCTCGGTGACGAGCATCACCTCCAGTGCCGCGACCCGCCCCTTCCCGTCGGCGCGCGGCAGGAGGCGCTGCGAAATCACCGCGTGCAGTGACTCGGCGAGCCGCACGCGCACGATCTCCTGCTCCTCCGCCGGGAACATCGCGATGATGCGCATCACCGTACTCTGCGCATCGGGGGTGTGCAGCGTCGACACCAGCAGGTGCCCCGTCTCCGCCGCCTTCATCGCCGTATCGATCGTCTCGGCGTCGCGCATCTCGCCGATGAGGATGACGTCGGGATCCTGCCGCAGCGCCGCACGCAACCCGGCGCCGAAGGTCTCGGTGTCCACGCCGATCTCGCGCTGCGTGATCGAGCTCTGCAGGTCGCGATGGAGGAACTCAATCGGGTTCTCCAGCGTCAGCACATGCTTGTTCTGGTGCTGATTGATGTGGTTGATCAGCGCCGCCATCGTCGTCGACTTCCCCGAGCCGGTGACGCCGGTGACGAGCACCATCCCACGCTCCGCCTCCGCGATGCGGGTCAGCACCGGGGGCACCGCGAGCTTCTCAAAGCTGGGCACGTCGAACGGAATCACGCGCATCACGATCATGAAGCTCGAGCGCTGCCGGAGGATGCTCACACGGAAGCGTCCGATTCCCGGCGCGCCCCACGAACAGTCGTAGTCCTGGACGGTATCGAGCTTCGCCCGCGCCTCGTCGTTCGGCAGCAGCTGCAGCGCGATGCTCCGCGTCTGTTCCGGCGTGAGCGCCTGCTTCGTGAGCGGCATCAGCCGCCCGTTGATGCGCGCGCGGAAGACGTCCCCCGCCTTGATGTGCAGGTCGGACGCCCCGCGCTCGACCGCCGCCTTGATGATCTGTTCCATAGGTCCTCGACTCCCGTTCGCACGTACGCCCGCGTCGGCTTAGGCCGACGCGCCCAGCCCCATCCGGTCCCGCACCACCGCCATCGTCTCGCGCGCCACCACCCGGGCGCGCTGGCCGCCATCGGCCAGCAGCTCGTCGACCGCCGTCGGGCGCGCCGCGAGGTCCGCGGCCCGCGCCTGGATCGGCGCGAGCTCCGCGGTCATCGACGTGTGCAGCGCCTTCTTACAGTCGATACATCCCCACCCCGCGCTCCGGCAGTTCGCCTCCACCTCGGCCACGACCGCCGGCGTCGAGAAGGCCTTGTGCAGTGGATACACCGTGCGACAGCGCTCGGGCTCGCCCGGATCGCTCTTCCGCGTCCGCTGCTCGTCGGTGACGGCGGGGCGCAGCTTGTCCCAGACCGCCTCGGAGGACTCGAGGAGCCCGATCGTGTTGCCGAGCGACTTCGACATCTTCGCCTGCCCGTCGAGTCCGACGATGCGACGCGTCGGCGTGAGCCGCGGCTGCGGCTCCGGAAAGAGCGGCGCATCAGGCGCAAAGCGTGCGTTCCAGTTGCGCGCAATCACCCGCGAGAGCTCGAGATGCTGCACCTGGTCCTCGCCCACGGGGACAATGTCGGCGAGGTAGAGGAGGATGTCGGCGGCCTGCAGGACGGGGTAGTTGAGGAGCCCCGCCATCACCTGCTCCTGCCGCCCCGACTTGTCCTTGAACTGCACCTGCCGCTCGAGCTCGCCAAGCGGCGTCAGCGTGTTGAAAACCCAGGCCAGCTCCGTGTGCTCGGGGACGTCCGACTGCACGAAGACTACCGCCTTCGCGGGATCGAGCCCGGCGGCGAAGAGCGAGACCGCCATCTCCCGCGTCCGGCGTCGGAGATCGTCCGGCGCATAGGGGACGGTGATCGCGTGGTAGTTTACGATGCAGAAAAAGGCGGGGTGCTCGTGCTGCAGGGCCACCCAGTTCTTCACGGCGCCCAGGTAGTTGCCGATGTGGAGCTCGCCGGAGGGCTGGATCCCGCTGAAGATGCGTGCCATCACCCGAAGTTACGGAGCGTCGGATGGTCCATCAACCAGAGCCGGCGGCCCTCCTCGCCCTCGCCGTGCGCGCGGCGGAGGCCGGGGCCGCGGTCGTACGCGCGGGGGCGGCCCGCC
>JBMTAR010000258.1:0-2721 GCA_049428925.1 Gemmatimonadaceae bacterium | reverse complement strand
TCGCGCGCGCGAAGACGCTGGTGCTCGGCGATGGTCGCGTGGCCGGCACCGACGTCGGGCCCCTGATCCACGCGGAGTCGCTCGCGAAGGTGGCACGCTACGTCGAGATCGGGCTCGCGGAGGGGGCGACGCTCGCCCTCGGCGGCCAGCGGGCCACCGGCGCCGGGCGTGAGCACGGCTTCTTCTTCCAGCCGACGATCCTCACGGGTGTCCGTCCCACGATGCGGGTCGCGCAGGAGGAGATCTTCGGCCCCGTCCTCTCGGTGATCCGGGTGAAGGACGCGACCGAGGCCTTCGCGGTGAACAACGGTGTGAAGTACGGGCTCTCGAGCTCCGTGTACACACAGGACGTCAACGTCGCCTTCCGCGCACTGCAGCAGCTCGACAACGGGATTACCTACGTCAATGCCCCGACGATCGGCGCCGAAGCGCACCTGCCGTTCGGTGGCGTGAAGCAGACGGGGAACGGCCACCGCGAGGGGGGGTGGGAGGTCTACGAGTTCTACTCGGAGACCAAGGTCGGCTACGTCGACTACAGCGGCACGCTGCAGCGCGCCCAGATCGACAACTACTGACGCGCGTGCCGAGACGGTTCGGGCGCGTGCGGCGCATCGTTCGCGGGGTCTGGGAGGCGGCGAAGTCGGTGCAGCTCGCCGTCCTTCTCTTCCTTCTCACGCGCGCCTTTCTCGTCGAGGCGTTCCGCATCCCCAGCGGGTCGATGGAGGGAACGCTCCTCGTTGGGGACTTCCTCCTCGTGAACAAGCTCCTGTACGGCGCCGAGGTCCCTCTCGTCGGTGGGAAGCTGCCGGCGGTCCGGCCGCCGGCCCGGGGCGACGTGGTGGTGTTCCAGTTCCCCCCGGATCCGACCAAGCATTTCGTGAAGCGGCTCGTCGGTCTCCCCGGCGACACGCTGGCGATGGTCGACGGGCGACTGCAGCGCAACGGGGAGGTGCAGCGCGAGCGCTACGCAGTGCATCGCGACGACGGGACCGATGGTCGGTCCATCGAGTTCCGGTGGCAGCAGGAGTTCCTTGCGCCGGGGGTCGACGCGAGGCGCTATCGGCCGACGCGGAACTCCTGGGGGCCTATCGTCGTGCCTCCCGCGCATCTGTTCGTCCTCGGCGACAACCGCGACAACTCCCTCGACAGCCGGTATTGGGGCTTCGTGCCGGATTCGCTCGTCCGTGGCACGCCGATGCTCGTCTACTTCAGCGTCACCCCGGACTCGCTGCGCGAGCGGGCGTGGCCCGACCGCGTCCGCTGGCATCGGCTCGGCGCGCTGATTCGATGAGGGGGGCGGCGCGGGGGTGCTTCCGTCCGGTGCGCCCGCGCTCCATACTCACTCAGTGATGCGTACGCCGTCCCCCCGGAGCCATCCCGCGTGAAGCGCCCTGTTCGTCCCAACGGCAAGCGTCGGTCGAGCGACGAAGGCTCGCTCGACCAGTACCTCCGCGACATCAGCATCTATCCGCTGATCACCCGCGAGGAGGAGGCGGCGCTCGCTCGCCGCATTCGCGAGAACGACCAGGAGGCGCTCGACACACTGGTGCGTTCGAACCTCCGCTTCGTCGTCTCCGTCGCGAAGAAGTACCAGAACCAGGGCGTCTCCCTCTCCGACCTCATCAACGAGGGGAACCTCGGGCTCATCCGCGCGGCCCATAAGTTCGACGAGACGAAGGGGATCAAGTTCATCTCCTACGCCGTCTGGTGGATCCGGCAGGCGATCCTGCAGGCGCTCGCCGAGCAGAGCCGGATCGTCCGCGTGCCGCTCAACCGTGCTGGCGCGCTCCATCGCATCGGGCGTCGGGCGAACGCGCTCCTCCAGGAGCTCGGGCGCGAGGCCACGCACGCGGAGATCGCCGAGGGGATGGAGATCACGGAGGAGGAGGTCGCGCGCACGATGGCGATCTCTCAGGCGCACGTCTCCCTCGACGCCCCGATGACGCCGGGCGAGGACAATCGCCTCCTCGATTACCTCGCCGATACCGAGCACGCGACGCCCGAGGAGGAGACCATCGAGACGGCGCTCGTCGAGTCGGTGCATCAGGCGCTCGGGGGGCTCAAGGAGCGGGAGGCGAAGATCCTCCGCCTCTATTTCGGGCTCGACGGCGCCGAGCCGATGACGCTCGAGCAGATCGGAGCGGTGCTCAACATCACCCGCGAGCGGGTGCGGCAGATCAAGGAGAAGGCGCTCTCGCGCCTCCGGCACGTCTCCAAGGCGCGCTCCCTCGAGAGCTATCTGGGCGGCTAACTTCCCGGGGTGGGTCGGCGTCCGCCGGCCCCGGTC
Source organism: Gemmatimonadaceae bacterium (assembly GCA_049428925.1). Classification (GTDB taxonomy): domain Bacteria; phylum Gemmatimonadota; class Gemmatimonadetes; order Gemmatimonadales; family Gemmatimonadaceae; genus Pseudogemmatithrix. Next base: position 434 of record JBMTAR010000258.1, on the reverse strand, counting down.
CCCGTCAGCCCGCCCCGCCGTGTCCAAGGACGCCTCGTTCGACATCACGACCTCCGTCGACCTGCAGGAGGTCGACAACGCCGTGAACCAGGCTGCGAAGGAGATCGCGCAGCGCTACGACTTCAAGGACGCGCACCTCGCCTCGGTCGAGTTCAAGCGCGGCGAAGGGACCGTCGTCCTCTCGACCGACACGGACATGCGGCTGCGGGCGATGTGGGACATCCTCCAGTCGAAGCTGATCCGGCGCGGCGTGCCGGTGCAGAACCTCGACGCCGGCGAGCCCACCCCGGGGGGTGGCGACACCTGGCACCGGACGGTGACGCTGAAGCAGTCCCTCGACGGCGAGACCTGTAAGAAGGTGGTCGCCGCCATCAAGGCACAGAAGTTCAAGAAGGTGCAGGCCTCGATCCAGGGCGACACGGTCCGCGTCGCCT
>JBMTAR010000257.1:0-2742 GCA_049428925.1 Gemmatimonadaceae bacterium | reverse complement strand
GGGGCGCGGGGCCGGGGGGGCGGGGGGGCGGGCGGGGGCGGGGCGCCCCGCCGCCGCCGCCGGCGAGGCCGACCACGACGCCGGTGCTCAGGATGGCCACGAGTGAATGGCGACGGGTGGTACGGGGCATCGGGACCTCGGTCGGTAGGGCGGGGAGCGCGACGGTTGCGTCGCGGGCGCGGAACGCGGCGGGGGAGAGCGTCGCATCCACGAGCCGACCGCGCAAGTCGCCGGGCGCGTTTGCCTCGCTCGGCCGGTAAATCGGCCCCTGGACGTCTCGCGGCCCATCCCCAAGCGCTTGCGGCATCACCGATCGGCCCGCACCATCCTAGCGGCGCCCTCCTCGGCGCCTTCCACTCCCCCCGACCGGACCCTGCCGTGTCCCGTATTCTGCGCGTCCTCGGCGTCGCCGCCGCCCTCCTCCCCGTCGTCCGTCCCGTGAGCCTCGCCGCCCAGCGCGGGGCCGCCTCCGCCGCCGCGGCCCGCGCGGCCGTCGACACGACCGCCCTCGCTCGCCTCACCTTCCGGAACGTCGGACCGGCGAACATGATGGGCCGCTCGACCGACATCGAGGGCGTCCCCGGGAACCCGAACCTCGTCTATGTCGGCACCGCGGCGGGCGGCGTCTGGAAGACCACCAATGCCGGCACCACCTGGAGCCCGCTCTTCGACCGGCAGTCGACCCTCGCCATCGGCGACCTCGCGCTCGAGCCCGGGAACCCGCAGGTCCTCTACGTCGGCACCGGCGAAGGGAACGTCCGCAACTCGGTCTCGTTCGGGCGCGGCGTCTTCAAGTCGACCGACGGCGGCACCTCGTGGACGAACATCGGGCTCACCGACACGCGGCACATCGCCCGCGTGATGGTCCACCCGACCGAGCGGCAGACGGTCTTCGTCTGCGCCGTGGGCCATATGGCGGGGCCGAACGCCGAGCGCGGTGTCTTCGTTTCGCGCGACGGTGGCACCTCCTGGACCAAGACGCTGTACACGGACGATCGGCACGGCTGCGCCGACCTCGACATCGATCCGGTGAACCCGAACATCGTCTACGCGGCGATGTGGCAGTTCGATCGCAAGCAGTGGACCTTCCGCTCGGGTTCCGAGCAGGGCGGCATCTACAAGTCCATCGACGGCGGCCGCACCTGGAAGAAGCTCGGTGGCGGTCTCCCCTCGCTCATTGGGCGCATCGGCGTGAAGGTGGCCCCGTCGAGCCCGAACATCGTCTACGCCATCCTCGAGTCCCGGAAGGACGGCTATGTGTGGCGGAGTGACGACCACGGCGAGACCTGGCGCCGCGTCTCCGACGACGCCAAGACGATCTGCCGCGGCTACTACTACTCCGACCTGCGGGTCGACCCCGTGGACGAGAACCGCGTCTACGCGATCGCCTGCAACCTGTCGGTCTCCATCGATGGCGGCCGCACCTTCCGCTCGATCTCGCAGCGCATCCACGGCGATCACCACGGCCTCTGGATCGACCCCACCGACCCGGCCCGCGTCTGGCAGGTGAACGATGGCGGGATTGCGGTCTCGCACGACCGCGCCGAGACGTGGCGCTTTCCCAACCAGTTCGTCCTCGCGCAGTTCTATCAGCTCCACGCGGACAACCGCGAGCCCTTCTACTTCCTCGGCGGTGGCCTCCAGGACAACGGCAACTGGGTCGGGCCCAGTCGGACGCGCGACCCGCTCGGCATCCTCGTCGACGACTGGAACCTCGTCTCCTACGGCGACGGCTACTATCAGGTCACGCACCCTGAGGATCCCGACTACTTCGTCACCGACGCGCAGGGCGGGATGATCTTCCGCACGCGGATGCAGACGCGTGAGCAGGAGGATATCTCCCCGCAGCCGCGCCGCAACGATGGCGGCCCGGTGAACCAGTTGCAGTACCGCTTCAACTGGAACGCGCCGGTGGTCGCCTCGCCCCACGACGGGACCACGCTGTACTTCGGCGCGCAGGTGCTCTTCAAGTCGACCGACTTCGGTGGCACCTGGAACGCGATCTCCGGTGATCTCACCAAGAACGATTCCACCCGCCATGGGTGGGCCGGTGGCCCCGCGATGACCGAGGCGACGACCGCGGAGTTCTACAACACGATCTACAGTGTGGCGGAGTCGCCGGTGCAGGCCGGCGTCATCTGGGTTGGCACCGATGACGGCAACGTGCAGCTCACGCGCGACGGCGGCCGGAGCTGGACCCGCGTCGATGCGCGGATCCCTGGGGTCGGGCCGGAGGCGGTCGTCAGCCACATCGAGGCGAGCCGCCGGAACGCGTGCACCGCGTACGTGACCTTCGAGCGGAAGTTCATGGACGACCTGAAGCCGTACGCTTACCGCACTACCGACTGTGGCACCACGTGGGCGAGCATCGCCGGGAACCTGCCGGAGGGCGCCTACTTCCAGGTGCTCCGAGAGGACCCGAAGAATCCTGAGGTCCTGTACGCCGGCACCGAGACCGGGCTCTTTGTGAGCGTCACCGGCGGCGGTGAGTGGTTCCGTCTCGGGGGGAACCTCCCAGCCGTCCCGGTGCACGAGGTGCTGGTGCACGGGCGCGAGAACGACCTGATCGTCGCGACGCACGGGCGCGGCGCGTGGATCCTCGACGACGCCTCGGTAATCCAGGAGCTTGCCGCCGCAGCGGCGAAGCCGGCGCATCTCTTCGCGATGCGCACGGCCACCCGGTTTGCGACGAAGCAGAACAAGGGCTCGCTGGGTGACGATCTCTTCCGCGGCCCGAACCCG
>JBMTAR010000256.1:0-2745 GCA_049428925.1 Gemmatimonadaceae bacterium | reverse complement strand
GTCAACCGAAGCCGGGGGCGGGGACGGCCACGGGCGCCGCAACCCCAGCCACCACCCCCGCCGCCGACCCTAACCTCCGCACCTTCGCGAACGGCACCACCGTGCTCGGCGTGGCCTACGCGCCGAACGGGCAGCGGATCGCGACCGCCGCGTGGGACAAGAAGGTGCGCCTGATCGATCCGACGACCGGCACCATCACCACGACTTTGACCGGTCACGACAGCGTCGTCGCTGGCGTGGCGTTCTCCCCGAACGGGCAGCTGCTCGCGTCGGCGAGCTGGGACAACACCGTGCGACTCTGGGATCCGGCGACCGGCCGCGCCGTGCGGACGCTTACCGGACACCGGGCGTATGTGCGGTCCGTCGCGTTCAGTCCCAACGGTCAGCTCCTCGCGAGTGCGGCCTCGGATAACACCGTCCGGCTCTGGAACCCCACCACCGGCGCGTCCGTCCGCACCCTGACCGGGCACTCGAAGGACGTCTGGGGCATCGCCTTCAGTCCGGATGGGCGGTACCTCGCCAGTGGATCGTGGGACCAGACGGTCAAGCTGTGGGAGGTGTCGACCGGGGCGCTCGTGCGGACGATGCAGGGGCACACGAACGGGGTGTACGGCGTCGCCTTCACCCCCGACTCGCGCACGTTGATCAGCGCGGCGTGGGACCGGACGCTCCGAGTCTGGGATCCGGCGACGGGGGAGACGCAACGCATCCTCTCCGGCCACACCGGTGGCGTCTGGGCGCTCGCGATCAGCCCGGATGGCAACCAGGTGGCGAGCGGGGCCGGCGACAGCACGATCCGGGTCTGGTCGATCGCGACGGGGACGCTGCTGCGCGAGGTGCGCGGGCACACCGACGCGATCTATGGGCTCGCCTACGCGCCGACGGGAAATCTCCTCCTGAGCGGCTCGCGCTCGGGCCGGATCGGCCTCTGGGATGGCGCGACCGCGGTGGCCGCCGCCGGCACGGGTTCGAGCCCTGCCGGGGTGACGCCGATGGCGGCGACGGCTGCCTGCCCGCCGGCCGCACCGGCCGCCGCCGGCAAGGGTGCGCCGAAGGGGGGCACGGCGGCGACCGCCTCGGGCGCCGCCGCACCCTGCACACCGGGCGCGGAACGCGCGACGGTCTCGCTCCCCGCTTCGCTCCAAGTGGATAGCGCACGCTTCACCGACACGGACGGCGACAATCGACTCGGCGTCGGGGAGCGTGCCGTGCTGCAGTTCGTCGTGCGCAACGTCGGGCCGGGACCCGCCACGGGTGTGCAGGTACAGGGAACCTCGACGCAGCCGATCGAGGGGCTCCGCTCCACGCTCGGTCGCATCCTGCCGGGGGAGAGTCGGTCGGTCGCCTTGAGCCTCACGGCCGGGACGTCGCTGCGGGACACGACGGCCGAGCTGCGGCTCGAGGTGCGTGAGGCGAACGGGTTCAACGCCGAGCCGTTGCTGGTGCGCGTCGTGACGCGGGCCTTCCGGCCGCCGGTGCTCACCGTGGCCGATGTCGGCGTCGAGGACGCGCAGGGCCGCAGCATCATCCGCACGGGCCAGGTGGTGACCCTCACGATCCGCGTGCAGAACACCGGCGAGGGGCGGGCGACCGGCGTCGCCGCCGAGGTGGTCGCCGGGCCGAATGTCTTCCTCGCGGACACCGTCAGCAATCGGCGCATCCGCCGGCCCGTCGGCGACCTTGAGCCCGGGGCCTTCCAAGACCTCCGGGTACAGGCCTTCGCCAACACCCAGGTGCAGGGCGCGTTCCCGATCACCGTCGCGCTCACCGAATCGAGCAATCGGTTCGCGATGGCGGCGAAGGATCTCGGGCTCGCGCTCGAGACGCCGCAGCGCACCGTCGCGCAGCTCGACGTCACGGTGCGGGAATCGGCGGCGGCGGCGGTTGCGAGTGGGGCCGCGGCGCGGTCGCTCGGGTCCACACTGTTGCAGAACATCCCGCTCGCGCGCGATTCGAATCCCGACGCGATCGCGGTCATCATCGGCAATCGCAGCTACAAGAACGCCCCGGCGGTGGCCTTCGCGAGCAACGACGCCGCGGTGATGAAGCAGTACGCGGAACGCGCGCTCGGCATCCGGCCCGGGAATGTCTTCCTGCTCGAAGACGCCACGCTGACCGACCTGAAGGTCTGGTTCGGCGATCAGGGGAATCCGAACGGCCGGCTCAAGGATCTCGTGAAGCCGGGTCGCACCGAGGTCTTCGTCTTCTACTCCGGCCACGGGGCGCCGGACCCACGCGCCGAGCGGGCCTATCTGATGCCCGCCGACGCGGACGCGAACCGGCTCGCGCTGTCGGGGCTCTCGGTCGACATGCTCTACGAGAATCTCGCGGCGCTCAACGCCAAGCACGTGACGGTCGTGCTCGACGCCTGCTTCTCCGGCGCCTCGGGTGGGGGCGAGATGCTGATCACCTCGGCCTCACCGATTGGGATGCAGGTACGTGACCCGGCGGCGCGCTTCGCGTCGGGAAACGCGACGATCATCGCGGCGGCGGAGGGGCAGCAGCTCGCGAACTGGTATCCCGAGATGCGGCACGGGATGCTGACCTACTTCTTCCTGAAGGGGCTGCAGGGCGGGGCTGATACGAACCGTGACGGGCGAATCTCCGTCGGGGAGATTCGCGCGTATCTCACGGACCCGGCGGACGGGTTACCGTATGAGGCGCGCCGGGTCCACGGGCGCGAGCAGACGCCGCAGGTGTTCGGGCGCGAAGACCGGATCATCCGGTGACCGATGCGGGGGGGGG
>JBMTAR010000255.1:0-2792 GCA_049428925.1 Gemmatimonadaceae bacterium | reverse complement strand
GTGGCCGAGAAGTCGCGCGCGCTCTGCGAGCGGTTCCGCGCGCTCGTGGCGGCGCGGTGTGCAGCGTATGGGGCGCAGGTGGTCGGCCCGCCACCCGGGGCGCCGCGCGGGAGCCACGTGAGCGTGGCGCATCCCGAGGCCTATGCCGTGATGCAGGCGCTGATCGCGCGCGGGGTGATCGGGGATTATCGCGTGGCGCCCGACGGGCCGGGGTTGATGCGGTTCGGGATCACGCCGCTCTACCTGCGGTTCGCGGATGTGGATCGCGCGGTGGCGGTGCTCGAGGCGGTGCTGCGAGACGAGGCGTGGCGCGCGCCCGAGTTCCAGCGGCGGCGGGCGGTGACCTAGGACCCGCCACGTGGAAAAACCGTATTACATTTAGCCAGCGCCGTTAATCGGCCGTACCCTACACCCCGGCAAGTCCGGAGGTTTTATGCCCCCCATCCGTTCGACCGATGCTGACACCCCTACGCGCGCCGTCGCGCTGATTGACCCCTATTGGCTCGTCGGGCAGAGCGTGGAGCCCAGTGCGAGTCTGCTGCACACCGTGCAGCGTGCCGCCGGGAGCGGCGTGCGCGTGGAGCGCGTCTACTGGTACCTCGAGACGGCCGACGCGCCGCGCGCGTTGCCGACCCTCCCCCGGGTGACCCTGCGCGTGGTAGCGCAGGATGATCTGGACGATGGGTACGAGCTCGTGCGGGCGATGGACAGCGACCTGCGTGCGGCGGTGGCGTCACAGGCGTACGGGGCGGTGGTCGTCGCGTCGCACGACGACCGACTGGCGCTCTCCGTCGAGTGGGCGCAGGCACACGGGCTGATGGTGTACGCCTGTGCCACCACCGTCGAGGAGCCGGATCCGCGGATGCAGCGCATTGTCGACGAGGTGGTGGAGCCACGGCTCGGTACGGTCTCGCGGGAGGAGGATCAGGCCCCCCCGACCGAGGAGGCCTTGGCCGTGCTCAGCGGGGTGATCCGGCAGTGGCAGGGCGAGACGGAGGCGATGGAGGTGGAGCGCGTGCGGCACTTCATGGAGCGCCGGCCTGGGCTGCCGCGGCCGGTGGACTCACGGCTCCTCTTCCTGGCGCGCACGCAGTTGGGGCGCGAGCTCACGCAGGCGGAGCGAGTGGTCCTGCGTCGGCAGTTCCGGGAGACCGTCGTCGGGATGCAGATCGCCTGATCGCGAGGGTCCCGAGGCGCGGCTCACGTCGCGCACGCCCTCGGGTGCCGCGTCACGTCTCCCGCTGCCGAGTCACGCCCAGTCGGCGCGACCCCGCCACACCCGCCGTTCCAGTCGCCACGACCGCTTGGCCGAGAACGGCTGCCCCTCGCCGGTGAACAGCTCCGGATCCTCCACCGCCTCGGCAAAATCATTCCCCTTCGCCGACGCCTGGTCCGCGAAGTGCAGCAGCTCCGCCTCGAGCGTCATCGGCCGCACCGCCGCCCCGTACTCCAGCACGCCGTGATGGCTCTGGATGAAGTGATGCAGCTCGAGCCGCTGGTCCGCTGAGAGCGTCCCTGCCGGAAGCGTGCCCAACCGCTCCTGCAGCATCAGGGACCCCAACACGACGTGACCCAGCAGGTGGCCCGCCGGGGTGAAGTCGAATCCGGTGACGTCCACCGAGTACGCCTGCACCTTCCCGATGTCGTGGAGGAGCGCGCCCGCGGTCACCAGCGCCACCTGCCCTCCCATCGTCGCCACGGATGCCCGCGCGATCTCCGCAACCTCTGTGGTGTGCAGCAGCAGTCCGCCGACCTGCGCGTGATGCCCCCGCGTGGCGCCGGGCGTGCGCGCGAACGCCTCGCGGAAGGCGTCGTCCCCGAACAGCGTGTCCACCGCGGCCCGCAGTACGCGCGGCATCTCCGCGCGCCAGCCATCCACCTTGGCCCAGAGCGAGAGCGGGTCCTGCGCGATCTGGGGCACGAACTGCGCGAGCACCGCCTCGCGTCCCATCGAGCCGGCGGGAATCACCCGCGGCGGGCCCGACAGCTTCAGCTGCGGCTTCCCCTTGTACTGCTCCACCTCGCCGATCAGCTGCACGAGCGCGCCGGCCCCGATCCCCTGAATGGTCGGGAGGTGCTCCTCCCACACGTTGCAGGTGAGCTCTCCGGAGGCGTTCCCCACCCGGAGCGTGGCGAATGGTTTGCCGCCGCTGGTCACCTTATCCGCCCGCTCCCGCACCATCAGCACGTGCTGCACACGCCCCCCCACCGGGAGACGCCGGATGTCGAGCGGCGGGGTGTGCGGCGGGGCGGGCTGGTCTGCGGGGGTCACCGGTGCACGCTCACTCCCAGCGGAAGTCGGCCACGAAGAGGTTCGTCTCCCCGGTGGTCTTCGCGTACCGGTTCGACGCCCAGAGGAGCTGCTTCCCGTCCGGGCTGAACATCGGGAAGCCGTCGAACGTCCCGTCGAAGGTGATCCGCTCGAGCTTGTCCGCGCCGGCCATCGTCTCCGACGCCGATACCATATACAGATCGAAGTTCCCGCTGCGCGGCGCGACGAAGTTGGTCGAGAAGATGATCTTCGTGCCGTCCGGGCTCCACGACGGCCCGAAGTTGGCGCCACCCAATGCGGTCACCTGCCGCTGGTCGGACCCATCGGCGTTCATCACGAAGAGCTCCACCTTGCTCGGCCGGATCAGCCCCTGCGCGAGCAACTCGCGATACTGCGCGAGCTCGGTGGAATCCTTGGGGTGGTGCGCGCGGTACACGATCTTCGTCCCGTCCGGCGACCACCAGGCGCCACCGTCGTACCCGGGCGTGGTGGTAAGCCGCCGCACATCGGTGCCGTCGAC
>JBMTAR010000254.1:0-2805 GCA_049428925.1 Gemmatimonadaceae bacterium | reverse complement strand
GGGCGCGTGACCGCGGCGCAGCTCTCGGGGGTCGCCCTCGCCGTCGTGATCGCCGCGCGCGTCTTCTCGCGGATCAACGTCGGGATCCTCGCCGTCGCGCTGGCCGGCCCCGTGGCGCTGCACGCCGCCGGGTGGTCGCCGGACGAGGTGCTCAAGCTCTTTCCGGCGCCGCTCTTCCTCACGCTCCTTGGCGTGACGTTGCTCTTCGGTGTGGCACAGGCGAACGGGGCGATGGCCGCCCTGACCCACGGGATGCTGCGGTTGGCCGGTGGGCGGGCGCGCTGGGTCCCGGCGCTCTTCTTCCTGCTCGCCTGCGCCGTCAGCACGGTGGGGCCGGGCGCGATCGCGACGCTGGCGTTGCTGGCCCCGCTCGGGATGGCAGCAGGCGCGCGGGCCGGCCTCCCGCCGCTGCTGACCGCCCTGATGCTCGGGAACGGGGCGAACGCCGGGAATCTCTCCCCGTTCAGCGCCGTCGGTGTGATCGTCGCGGACGGGATGGGCGCCGCAGGGCTGACGGGGCATCAGTGGACCGTCTGGGCCGCCAACTTCGCCGCGCATCTGCTGGTCGCCGTGGTGGCGTGGGCGCTGTTCGGTGGTCCGCGGCTCTGGCGCGAGACCGCACGCGTCGTGCTCGACGATGCGGTCCCGTTCGACGGCCGGCACCGCGTCACGCTCGGGGTGATCACCCTGTTCGTGCTCGCGGTGACCATGCTCAAGGCGCACATCGGACTCACCGCCTTCGCCGGTGTGGCGTTCCTGCTGCTCATCGGGGCGGGGGACGATGCGGCGACGCTCAAGCAGGTGCCGTGGGCCGTGCTCGTGATGGTGTGCGGTGTGAGCGTCCTGATCGGTGTGCTCGAGAAGACCGGGGGGATGTCCCTGTTCTCCGACCTCCTGGCCCGCATCGCGACGCCCGCGTCGGTGAACGGGGTCATCGCCTTCGTGACCGGCACGATCTCCACGTACAGCTCGACCTCGGGCGTGGTCTATCCGACCTTCCTCCCGACAGTGACCGACGTCGTGGCGCGGCTCGGCGGCGGCAGTGCGCTCGAGGTGGCCCTGAGCATCAACGTGGGGGCGGCGCTCGTGGATGTGTCGCCGCTCTCGACCTTGGGCGCGCTCTGTATCGCCGCGCTCCCCAAGGGCGAGGACGAAAAGCGGCTCTTCCGGCAGCTGCTTCTCTGGGGGACGTCGATGACCGTCGTCGGCGCCCTCTTCTGCCAGTTCTGCATCGGTTGGTTCATCCGTTGACCGTCATCCCGGAGTGCTGATGCGTCGCCTCGTCTCCCCTCTGTCGGCTCCCGTCGTCCCCGTGCGGGTGGCGCCCCTCGCCGTCGTGGGCCTGCTGCTCGCGTTCCCGCTCCTCACCCGCGCGGTCGCCGCGCAGGAAGCGGGGGCGTCGCTCCGCGCGCGGGTGGCGGCGCGCGGCAAGGCTCTCGAGCTGCCGGGCGCGTGGACGCCGCCGCCGGGCGATGCCCTCGTGCACCACACGTCGGGCTTTGCGAAGACGCTCTGCTCCGCGGTCTTCATCACGGGGCTCGAGCCGCAGGATGCCGCGGCGAATGTCGGGTTCTTCACGGGACCGCTCGAGTATCGGCGCTTCGTCGTCGACACCGTGATCGATCGTGCACGGCAGGAGGTTCGGCTGACACTCGCCAACGGCGTGACGCGAGTGGCGCGGAAGGTCGGCAGCCAGGGATGCGTGACTCTCCCCGTGGGCGTGGATTCCCTCGCCTTCCGGCCCTCGATCGTCCAGCCGAATCTCCCCGACGCGGCCACCACCCCGTGGCCGATGGGTGACGTGCTCCCACGGACGGCCTTCCCGGCGGGCCTCGATTCAGTCGCGATCGCCGCGGCGGCGGATGCGGCCTTCGGGCCGCCGCAGGCGATGACGCTCGGGTTGGTGATCACGTATCGCGGGCGAATCATCGCCGAGCGGTACGCGCCCGGGATCGGGATCCACACGCCGCTCGAGAGCTGGTCGATGGGGAAGAGCCTCACCGGGACGCTCGTTGCTCGATTGATTCACGAGGGGGTCTACACCCTCGAGCAGCCGGCGCCTTTCCCCGAGTGGCAGACGCCCGGCGACCCGCGGCAGGCGATTCGCATCATGGACATCATGCGGATGTCGAGCGGGCTACGGATCCGGGCTCCGCAGGACCCTGATTGGGACGAGGCGTTTGGCTATCCGGACCACCTCTACCTTTATACGGGCGGGGTGAACTCCTACCAGTACGCCGCGACCCGCCCGCAACAGTGGAAGCCGAACACCGTGGGACGCTACCGCAACGTCGACCCCGTCCTCGCGAGCTACCTCGTGCGTCTCGGCGTCCAGCGACTCGGGCAGGACTATCACAGCTTCCCGCAGCGGATGCTCTTCGACAAGCTCGGGATGCGTGACGCGGTGCTCGAGACCGATCCCTACGGCAACTTCCTCGGGCAGGGCTACGAGATGATTTCCGCGCGCGATTGGGCTCGGCTCGGCAACCTGTACCTGCAGGACGGCGTCTGGAACGGCGAGCGGCTCCTTCCTGAGGGGTACGTCACCCACGCGAAGACGCTCGCTCCCGCGTGGGTCGCCGACGGGCGACCCGTGTACGGCGGCGGATTCTTCTGGGTCAATGGGGATGGCGCGACGCCCGTCCCGACTGACGCCTACTCAATGCAGGGGGCCGGTGGGCAGAGTGTGACGATCATCCCGACGCACGGGTTGGTCGTCGTGCGGATCGGGAAGTATCGCGGGGCTGGTGCCGGCGGGCGCGCCCTCGACGAGGGGTTCCGCCGTCTGCTGCGCGCTGTGCCGCC
>JBMTAR010000253.1:0-2806 GCA_049428925.1 Gemmatimonadaceae bacterium | reverse complement strand
CCCGAGATCGAGCGGCGGAAGGAGGGCCCCGATCCGCGCGAGCCGATGTGGGAGCTGCAGGCGACGGTGGGGGCGTACTTCGAGCGCACCCTGTGGGAGGACGCCGCGGGCGCCGACGCGCGCGCCTATCTCGCCTCGCGCGACGTCCCGCGTGCCCTGGCCGAGACCTTCGGGATCGGGTTCGCCCCGCGCGACCCGCAGGCGATGCGCGCGCATCTCGCGACCCTCGGCTACACCGATGAGCGGCTCCTCGGCGCCGGGCTTCTCGTCGCGCGCGAGGAGACGGATTCGTTACGGCCGCGCTTTCGTGAGCGGTTGATGGTCCCGATCCTCGACGCGAGTGGCCATACCGTCGGATTCGGCGGCCGGCTGATCGGCCCGGGCGAACCCAAGTATCTCAACTCCGCGGACTCGGAGATTTTCCAGAAGGGGAAGCTCCTCTTCAACCTCGGCCGTGCCCGGCACGCAATCCGGAAGGCGGAGCAGGCGGTGCTCGTCGAGGGATACTTCGACGTGATCCGGCTCCACAGCGTCGGCGTCGAAGGGGTCGTCGCGCCGATGGGGACCGCGCTCACGGAGGGTCAGGCGGAGCTGCTCGGGCGGTACACGCGGCAGGTGGTGCTGCTCTATGACGCCGATGGGCCGGGACAGAAGGCGACCTTTCGCGCCGCCGACGTCCTCCTCGCCAAGGGGTTCGTGGTGCGGGTCGCGACGCTGCCCGAGGGGGAGGATCCCGACACCTTTGCGCGCACGCAGGGGCCGGCCGCCGTCGCCTCGGTGATCGCGGGGGCGATGGACGTCTTCGATCGGAAGGTGCAGTTGCTCGAACGCGCTGGGTGGTTCGCCGATCTCCAGCGCAAACGGCGCGCGCTCGACCGCCTCCTGCCGACGATCCGCGCCGCGACCGATCCCGTCACACGCGACCTCTACCTCGCTCGCGCGGCGGAGGCGGCGGGGATCGCGCGCGAGGTGCTCCTCGCCGAGCTGCACACGGTGCGCCGGAGCTCCTCGGTGCGCGCCGCGTCCGGCGGCGAGGCGCGGGACCGTCGTGGGCCGTCGGCCACGGGGCCGGGCGCACCCGGAGTGACGCCGACCGTTCTTGCCGGCCCGTACCGTTCGACGGTCGAGCAAGCGAGCGCCGAGGCCGATCTGCTGCGCGTGGCGCTCACGCAGCCGGTCTGGATGGACCGGATCATCGAGGAGGTCGGCAAACTCGAGGAGGAGGCGGCGGCTGCGGACGGGGAGGGGGGGGAGGTCGCGGTGTGGGAGGATGGGCCAGGACCGGGTGCTGCGTTCCGCGACGACGTCTACCGGGCGCTGTACGTCGCGCTGCTCGACCTCGGCCCGGACGCTGCGCCGGAGGTGCTCGCGGAGCGGCTCCCCGCGACGGCGGTGCGGGTGTACGAGGAGTTCCGTGGCGAGCCGGCGGCGGTGGTCGATGCCCGGGCCACCGTGGACGGGGCGGTGCGGAAGCTCCGTGGGCGGGCGCTCGACGCCCGCGTCCGGGCGCTCGAGCAGCTTCTCCCCCTCGCCGACGGCGGGGAGAAGGACGCGCTGACGCTGCGGATCAAGCGATTGGCGGATGAAAAACGCGCCCTGGGTGTGCCGTCGTGGGGGAGTGTCCGTCGCCGCTGATGGCGCGCGCCGTAGACAGGCGTCGCCGGTTTGGCGAATGTTCCTCTGTCCGCGGCGTCGCCGCGGCGTCACGTGACCGCCTTCCGATCCCGACATGTCCGACATCCAATCCCTGCTCGCGCTCCAGCACGATGACCTCGCGATCCACGAGCTCGAGACCCGGCTCGCGGCCCTGGAGCCCCGGATCAAGGAGCTGGATGCGAAGCGGCAGCGGATTGCGGATGTGATCGCGCGGCAGAGCACGACGGTCGCGGCGGAGGAGAAGAAGCAGGCCTTCCTGCGCGACAAGATCGCGGAGCACCGCGAGCTCATCGCGCGCAACCAGGCGCAGCTCGACTCCGTGAAGACGATGCGGCAGGCCACGGCCGCCGCGGCGCAGATGGAGCAGGCGAAGGCGATCGTCGCGGGGGAGGAGAGCGACCTGCTGGCGCTCTCTCGCAAGCTCGAGGAGCTGCGCGCTGCGCTGCGCGCGTCCGAGGCGGAGCTGGCCTCGTGCGAGGCGGATCAGGCGACGGCCCGCGCCGAGGTGGCCGGCGAGCGCGCCGCGATCGAGGGGGAGCTCGCGACCGCGCAGGCGAAGCGCGCGGCGACGGCGGAGGGAGTCCCGGCCGCACTCAGGCAGCGCTACGACCGGATCCGCAACAAGCGGCGTGTGCACGTCCTCGTGCCGCTGAACGCGATGGCGTGCGGTGCCTGTGACACCGCGATTCCGATGCAGCGGCGGCACGTGATGTCGACGGGCACCGTGATCGAGCTCTGCGAGGCCTGCGGCGTCCTGATGTACCACGCGGGGTGAGTCGGACCCGTCCGGCGGCGCGGTGGCTCCCGCCGCCCGCCGCACCCGACCGGGTGACGGACGCGCTCGCGGACGCGCTGCGTCCTGCGGCTGATCAGTCAGGGAAGACCGCGATCCCGCGCGAGGTCTGCGCGCTGCTCGCCGCGCGTGGGCTCACTGAGCTGGGCGCCGTCAAACGGTTCCTTCGTCCCGCGCTTGCGGACCTCGAGGCGCCAGAGACGATCGCGGACCTCGCCGTCGCCGCGGATCGCCTCGCGGCTGCCGTCCGCTCGGGCGAGTGCATCCTCGTGCACGGCGATTACGACGTCGACGGGATCTGTTCCACCACGCTGATCACCCGCGTGCTGCGCCGGCTTGGCGGCGATGTCGTCCCCT
>JBMTAR010000252.1:0-2825 GCA_049428925.1 Gemmatimonadaceae bacterium | reverse complement strand
CCCCCCCTCGTCACATCCGCGCGCGCCGATCGGCGCGCAGATGCCCGCGATCAGCGCGTCGGCTTGCCGGGCTTCGGCTCCTTCTGGAACACCTCGCGGTTGAGCTGCACGTACTGCTTGAGGTTCCCCGGCACATCCTCTTCCGGGAAGATCGCCGTCACCGGGCACTCCGGCTCGCACGCGCCGCAGTCGATGCACTCGTCCGGGTTGATGTAGAGCTGCTCCGGGCCCTCGTAGATGCAGTCGACGGGGCAGACGTCGACGCAGGACTTGTCCTTGGTGTTGATGCAGGCTTCGGTGATGACGTACGGCATAGCGGTCCTCAACGCAGATGGGAGTTCGGGAAAGTATAGATGCGCGTCGGACGCACCGATACCCCTTCCGGTGGCGACGCTGGACAAGGCGCCCCCACCCCCCTATCTCCCGACTCGTGCCCGCCCATTCGCGCCTCCAGCTGACCGTCAACGGACGCCCCGTGTCCGCCGACGCGCCCGGCCAGCAGTCCCTCCTCGATTTCCTCCGAGATACCTGTGGCCTCACGGGGACCAAGCGCGGCTGCGACCGCGGGGAGTGCGGCGCCTGCACCGTCCTCGTCGATGGGGCACCGACCCTGAGCTGCCTCGCCCTCGCGCACGGATGCGCGGGGCAGTCCGTGCAGACGGTCGAGGGGCTCGGGGATGTCCAGACCCCACACGCCCTGCAGGAGGCCTTCGCCGCCGAGGACGCGGCGCAGTGCGGCTTCTGCACGCCGGGCCAGTTGATGGCCGCGGCGGCGTTGCTCGCCCGAGAGGCGGACCCCTCCGAGACGGCCGTGCGAGCCGCGTTGAGCGGAAACCTCTGCCGCTGCGGGACGCACCCGAAGATCGTGCGGGCGGTGCGGCGGGCGGCGCAGCACCTTCGCGAGACCGGCGCCGCATCTGATTCTGCCACGACCCGCACGACGACCGTGCGCGCCCCCGAGGCGCCACGCACGTGACCGAGCCGACCCGCCGCTTCGTCACCACCACCGTCGAGGTCGAGGGCCGCGTCGAGACGCGCGTCGTCGAGATGCCCGCGGTCACGCTGGTGCCGTGGGGCCCCGACGCCGAGCTCACCCACGTGGGCGCCCGCGCGCGCCGTGTCGACGGGCTCCTCAAGGCGGCGGGCCGCGCCCCGTACACGACGGACGTGGTGCGCTCCGGGATGGTGCACGCCGTCTTCGTGCGCGCCCGGGTGCCACGCGGGCGCGTGATCCGACTCGAGACCGAGGCCGCGCGCGCGATGCCGGGCGTCCTCGATATCCTCACGCACGCGGACGTCCCCGCACGGACCAAGCTCTTCTCGCCCGACGTCACCTACGCAGAGATGCCGGTCGCCGCAGTCTGCGCCGAGACGCTCACGCAGGCGGAGGCGGCGGCCCGCGCGGTGCAGGTCGTCATCGACGCGGCGCCAGCCGCCATCACGCCGGAGGCGGCGATGACGGGGGCACCGGTGCGCCCCGGGCTCGCCAACAACCTCTCCACCGGCGCCCCGAAGGTGCGGCATCGCGGAGACGTCGACGCGGCCCTCGCCACGGCCGATGTCGTCGTGACGCGCGAGGTGCGCACCCCGTGCGTGCTCCACAGCGCGATGGAACCGCACGCGGCCGTCGCCGAGTGGAGCGGTGACCAACTGACGGTGTGGGAGAGCACGCAGGGCATCTACCGCGTCCGCGATGGCCTCGCGAAGGCGCTCGGGCTCCCGGCCACCAGTGTGCGCGTGATCTGCGAGGCGATGGGTGGCGGCTTCGGCGCGAAGAACTACGCCGGCCCGCACACCTTCGCGGCGGCGCTCCTCGCGCAGCGCCTGCGCCGCCCTGTCTCCTGCGTGCTCGATCGGGTAGGCGAGCAGACGGACAGCGGGAACCGCTCGGCGACCTGGCAGCGGATCACCATCGGCGCGCGGCGCGACGGCACGCTCGTCGCCATCGACCTCGACGCCGTCATCACGCTGGGCATCGGTGGATGGGACGGCGGGCCTGGCGATCTCTATCATGAGCTCTACGCCTGCCCGAACGTGCGCACACGCGAGGCGTTCGTGTACACCAACACCGGCGCGATGGCCTCGTTCCGCGCGCCCGGGCACGCCGAGGGCGCGGTGGGGCTCGAGCTCACGCTCAACGCCGTCGCCGCGGCGCTCGATCTCGACCCGCTCCTGCTGCGCGAGCGGAACATCGCGACGCGCGACCAGAAGCAGGACCGCCCCTACACGGGCAATCGGCTCGCCGAGTGCTACGCCGAAGGGGCACGCCGCATCGGCTGGAGCGCGCGCGCATCCGCGACGTCGAGCGGGAGCGCCGCCGGCCGCTTCCGCCGCGGCTTCGGCGTCGCGGCACAGGTCTGGGGCACCGGCGGCGGCCCGCCGTCCTATGCCACCGTGCGCTTCAACACCGACGGCACCGCCGACGTGCTCTCGGGCACACAGGACCTCGGCACGGGGACGCGCACCATTCTCGCGCAGGTCGCCGCCGAGGCGCTCGGCCATCGGCTCGACGCGGTGCGCGCGGTCATCGGCGACACCGCGACGGGGCCATTCAGCGGGAACTCGTGGGGTTCCATCACCGTCGCCTCGCTCACCCCCGCGGTGCGGATGGCGGCGGAGGAGGCGCGGCGCGGTCTCCTCGAGGCGGCGGCCGGATTGCTGGACGTCACGATCGATGCCTTGGAGACGCGCGAGGGACGCGTCCACGTGCGCGGCACGGAGCGGTCACTCGCCTTCAGAGAGGTCACCGCGAAGCTCGGCAACGTGATGATCATGGGGCACGGCTCGCGCGGCCCGAATCCGACGGGCACCGGGATCGTGACGAC
>JBMTAR010000251.1:0-2833 GCA_049428925.1 Gemmatimonadaceae bacterium | reverse complement strand
CCCCCCCCGTTGCGCTTCGGGCATCAGCTCAGTCGTCGGAGCCGCAGCCCCGTACGCTCACTGCCCCAGGTGCTTCGCGTAGGCGGCGGCGTCCATCAGCTCCGCGACGGCGGCCGCGTCGACCTTCATCTTGATCATCCAGCCGTCGCCGTAGGGATCGGTGTTGACGAGCGCGGGCTCGTCGGCGAGCCGCGGGTTCACCTCCACGACCTCGCCCGCGAGGGGGGTGTAGAGCTCAGAGACCGCCTTGACCGCCTCGATGGTGCCGAAGGTCTCGTGGTGCCCGAACGCCTTGCCGGCGGTCGGGAGGTCGAGGAAGACGATGTCGCCGAGCTCGCCCTGCGCGTAGTCGGTGATGCCGACGAGGACGACCGACGGGTCGGCGGTCGGCTTCACGTATTCGTGGTCGGCGGTGTAGCGGAGATCCTGGGGGATCGAGGACACGCGGGGCTCCGAGCGGCGGGTGAGGGATGGTGCTGCGGAGCGAAGGCTAGGGCCGCGTGGCGGAGGGGTCAAGCAGGCGTCGGACGAGCATCGCAATCGCCGCATCGAGGTCCGCGCGGCTCCCGGCATTGTCGATCACGACGTCGGCGTGCTCGCGTTTCTGGTCGGCGGGCATCTGCGCGGCGATCAGGGCATCGGCCTCCGCCGGCGCGATCCCCCGGTCTTGGATGAGGCGGGCGCGGCGGACCGCGACCGGGGCGTCAACGAGGACGATCTCGTCGACCGTGTCCTCGAGCTGTGCCTCGAAGAGGAGCGGGATGTCGCAGATGATGACCGGGGCGCCTGTTGCCGCGAGCTCGGCGGTCCGCGCGGCGCGGCGCGCGGCGATGGCTGGATGCGTGATCGCCTCGAGGGCGGTCCGGTCGGCGGGGTCGGCGAGGATGCGGCGCCGGAGCGCGGCGCGGTCGAGGGTGCCGTCCGCGGCGAGGATGGTCGGCCCCCAGCGCGCCACGATGGCGGCGAGGGCGGGGGTCCCCGGGGCGACGACCTCGCGGGCGAGTGAGTCGGCGTCGATGACCGGAAGCCCCGCGGCGGCGAGCCCGGCGGCGACGGTGGATTTGCCCGCGGCGATGTTCCCGGTGAGGCCGATGACGCGCATAGATGGAAGAAAGGTGGGGGGTGGCGTAACTTCGTGCTATGCGTGCACGCGCCCGCCGGGCGGGTTTCACATTGTTCGAGATTCTCGGCGTCCTCGCGATCATCGGCATCGCCGCGGGGATGGCGGTCTACCGTGTGAACTACTGGCGTTACCGGATGGACGGCAATGCGCGGCTGGTGCAGAACTTCATCATCGCGGCGCAGCAGGTGGCGGTCCGGAAGAACGTGCAGGTGCAGGTGATGCTCGACGCGGACGGCCATCGGCTGCGTCGCATCGAGGATTACAACGCCAACGGCCTGATGGACACCGGAGACACCGCGATGTACCGCCCGCTACAGGAGCGGGCGCGGTTCGCGGCGCCCGCGAGCACCATCGACGGCGCGAGTGCGGCGATTCTCACGGGGCCCGGCGCGCGTGAGACCGGGAACGCGCTCCAACGTGCCTTCCTCATCTCCCCGTCAGGGCAGTTGCTCCCGGCCTCCGGGAGCGGGGCGGGGGATGTGGTGATGTACCTCGGATCGCCGCGGGGGGTCGCGACCGACGCGCGCGCCGTCGGCGTCATCGGAGCGACGGGGCGTACGGTGTTCTACTCCAACGCGAGGGGCTCGTGGCGGAAGGTCGATTGAGCCGCGCGCGGCCTAGGCGCGGGATGAGCCTCATCGAGGTCGTCTTCGCCATCGTCATCCTGCTGACCGTGCTCCTCGCGATGACGCAGTTCGGCCGACAGTTCGTGAAGGCGGAGGGGCAGGCGCGGTGGGTCGCGCTCGCGAGCGACCTCGCCGCAGCGCGGCTCGAACTCATCCGCGCCCACGATGACTACCGCACCCTGAGCCAGTACGCGGGGACCGAGACCTCCGCGTCGGCGACCGCGCAGCCGACGATGGCGCACGCGCCGGGGTTCAGCCGGACCACCGCGGTGACGCGGGATTCCTCCGCCGTGAAGGACCAGACCCGGGTGACGGTCACCGTCTTCGGTGGCGGGTTGGCCGCGCCGCTGGTGAAGTCGATGCTCCTGGCGGCCCCATGACGAGGCGGCGTCTGCCGAAGGGGCTCACCCTGATCGAGATCCTGATCGCGATGACGCTGACCGTCGCGGTCTTCGCGATCACGCTCCCGTTCCTCAAGACCCAGACCGAGGCGATCGGGCGCGGGGCGAGCCGGATGGATGCCGACCAGGTGGCGCGGTACGCCGTCACGATGATCGACCGCGACCTGCGGCGGGCGAGCGCCGATTCGGGGCAGCCCCTCCTCGTGCTCGCGGCGCCCCGGGCGATCGTCTTCACCGCCGACCTCCTCGCGGCGGATGCGAACGGCGTCGACGCGGTGGACATCGACCTCAACCTTTCGGCGACCGCCACCACCTCGTGGCGCCTGGCGAACGCCACCACCCTGCCCACGACCGTCCGGTCCTTCCCCACGCGGGATTACCTCGATCGCCGGGGGGTGGTCAGTGGGCGGGAGACGATCAGCTACTGGCTCTCGCCCGACACCGTCGTCGGCCGGACCGATCTCTTCGTCCTCTGGCGCCGGGTGAACGCCGGCGATTCCACCGCCGTCGTGCGGGAGCTGCTCCTGCCCGCGGACACCGCCTTCTTCGCGTACGAGCGGCCGGATACGGTGACGACCGGTGGCGTCCTCGGGCGCGGGCTCCGCGCGATTGCCCAGGCCCGATTGCCGCTCTACTGGGATTCGCTCGCGATCGATTCCGTGCGCGCCGGCTCGATGCGCTCC
>JBMTAR010000250.1:0-2878 GCA_049428925.1 Gemmatimonadaceae bacterium | reverse complement strand
GGAGATTCCCGCCCCAACGCGCCCGGATCTCCGCGTACCGCGGATCCTCCGGCTCTGAGGCCACCCGCCGGACGAGGTGCAGCGCGAGGCGGGCGCTCCAGAGACCCCCCACCACGCCGACCACCATCCGTCGCGTCGGATCTCCGGGCCCGAGCAGCGCCGCCGCAAGCGCTTGGATCCCCACGGCGACCGTCCAGCCTACGTCCACGACCGCGGCGTTGCGCAGGCGCAGGTGCAGCAGCCAGAGGGCGAACATCAGCCCCACTGCCGTGCCCGCCCCCACCGCGAGCATCGGTCCCCATCCTGTGGCAGTTTCCATCCTGATATATTACTATGTACGCATATATGACACCACTAGGGGCTCTGCTCGCACTCGGCATCGGACTCGTCCTCGGCCTCGTCGGCGGCGGCGGTTCGATCCTCACGCAGCCCGTGCTGCACAAAGTCCTCGGGCTCAGCGCTGATGCCGCGATCGTCCTCGGGTACCCGATCGTCGGGGTCACCGCCCTCGTCGGCGCCGTCCGGCATCTGCGGGCCGGGACCATCACCCTCGCGGGGACGGTCCCGATGGGCGTCGCGGCGATGGCAGGCGCCTGGGCCGGCACCCGCCTCGTGGCGGTGCTCGGCATCGCTGGCGAGACGCGCTTCCTGTTGTTGGCCGGTACGATGGTCGTCGCCGGCGCCGCGATGCTCCGCGACGTGATTCGCGACCACCCCCCCGTCCCACAGGATCGGCACCCGGCCGCCCTCCTCCTCACCGGCGTCGCGGTCGGCGCGCTCACCGGCGTCGTCGGCGTGGGTGGCGGGTTCCTGATGGTGCCCGCACTGGTCCTCCTTGGCGGCCTCCCGATGCGCCTCGCGGTCGGCTCCTCGCTCGTCGTCATCAGCATGAGCACCGCCCTCGCCTTCGCGCTGCAGCGGCACGATGCACCCATCGACTGGACGCTCGGGCTGCCCTTCCTCGCGCTCACCATCACCGGGATGCTCGTGAGCTCGGCGATCGTCCACCGCATCCCGACCCGCCCGCTCAAGGGCGCCTTCGCGCTGACGTTGCTCATCGTCGGTGTACTCCTCGCCCTTCCCGCTCTGAGGTGATCTGATGTTCCTCCGACGCTTCTACGACGACGGCCTCGCGCAGGCCTCCTGGATGATCGGTTGCCAGAAGACCGGCGACGCGATCGTCATCGACGCCAATCGCGACATCCGCCAGTACCTCGACGCCGCGACCGCGGAGAAGCTCCGCATCACGCAGGTCACCGAGACGCACATCCACGCGGATTACGTCTCGGGCGCGCGCGAGCTCGCGCGCGCGACCGGCGCGACGCTCCTCCTCTCCGCCGAGGGAGGTTCGGACTGGCAGTACGGCTTCGCCGCCGAGGATGGTGCACACCTCCTGCACGACGGCGACGTGATCTCGGTCGGGAACATCCGCATCAAGGTGATGCACACCCCGGGTCACACCCCGGAGCATCTCTCCTTCCTCGTGACCGATACCGCGGCCGCGTCGGAGCCGATCGGCATCGTCACGGGAGACTTCGTCTTCGTCGGTGATGTCGGCCGACCGGATCTCCTCGAGAAGGCGGCGAAGGTCGCGAACACGATGGAGGCGGGCGCACGCCAGCTGTTCCATTCACTCGAACGCTTCCGGGCGCTCCCCGACTTCGTCCAGGTCTGGCCCGGCCACGGCGCCGGCTCGGCCTGCGGCAAGGCGCTTGGCGCCATCCCGACCTCGACCGTCGGGTACGAGAAGCGCTTCAACTGGGGCGTCGCCACGACGGATGAAACCGAATTCGTACGGATGGTGCTCGAGGGCCAGCCGGAGCCGCCGCTCTACTTCGCCGAGATGAAGCGCATCAACCGAGACGGGCCCACCATCCTCGGCGGATTCCCCACGCCCGAACTCGGTGACGCCGACCATCTCGCCCGTACGCTGGCCTCCGGTTCGGTCGTGATTGACACGCGGCCCGCCGCCGTCTTCGGCGTGGGACACATCCCCGGCACCCTCAACATCCCGCTGAACAAGAGCTTCTCGACGTGGGCGGGATGGCTCGTGAAGTACGACGTTGACATCGCACTCATCGCTGACGATGTCGGCGCCGTCGCCACCGCCGTCCGGGAGCTCGCGATGATCGGATTGGATCGCGTCACCGCCTGGTATCCGAGCGCCGTCGTGACGGCGTGGCAGGACGCCGGCCGCCGACTCGGCACCGTCGTGACACTCGACCCGGCGACCCTCGCACCGCAGCTCTCATCGGGCGCGGTCACCCTGATCGACGTCCGGAATCAGAGCGAGTGGGCGGCGGGCCACCTGCCTCACGCACGCCACATCCCCCTCGGCCACCTCGCGGAGCGCCTCGCCGAGATCCCGCGCGACCGGCCAATTGTGGTGCAGTGCCAGGGCGGGGCGCGAAGCGCCATCGCCGCCGCACACCTTCAGCGGCTCGGCCTGTCGAACGTGCACGACCTGCTGGGGGGCTTCCAGCGCTGGGCCTCGGAGGGGCACGAGGTGGTCCGGTGACCCGCGCGCCAAAGGTCTTCACGCCGGAGTTGCTGACCGCCCTCTCGGACCGCTTCAAGGCGTTGGCCGAACCGGCCCGATTACAGCTCCTCGCCGCCCTGCGGGGGGGCGAACGGAGCGTTGGCGATCTGGTCGAGCTCACCGGCCTCGGTCAGGCGAACGTCTCACGGCACCTGCGGCAACTCACCACCTCCGGATTCATCCGGCGGCGCAAGGAAGGGACCTTCGCGTACTACGCGCTCGCGGACGCCGAGGTCTTTCAACTGTGCGACCTGATGTGCGGGCGGGTTGACGCAGAGCAGCGACAGCGTCGCGCAGCATTGCGCGGATGAACAGCGCGGGGGGCTCACCAGTGGTGAG
>JBMTAR010000249.1:0-2919 GCA_049428925.1 Gemmatimonadaceae bacterium | reverse complement strand
CCGGAAGCCCACGCGCCGCGGCCGCTCGGCCGTCCCCGCCACCTTCGCCCGCACTCGGATGTGACGCCGGGCGCGCAACCCCGCCCGCGTCTTCGGTACACGCTTCCCCGGCATTACTTACCTCCCGCCTTGCCGGCCTTCCGCCGGATGATCTCGCCCGCATACTTGATCCCCTTGCCCTTGTACGGCTCGGGGGGACGCAGCAGACGGATCTCCGCCGCGACCTGACCGACCTTCTCCTTGTCCACGCCCTCGATCACCACCTGCGTGGGCTGCGGCGCGGAGAGCTTGATCCCCGCGGGCGCCTTGAACTGGATCTGGTGCGAGAAGCCGAGGGCGAGCTGGAGCCCGAACGGCTTCACCTCCGCCTTGAACCCGACCCCCGTGATCTCGAGCTGCTTCGAATAGCCCTTCGAGACCCCTTCCACCATGTTGGCGATCAGGGTGCGCGAGAGCCCGTGCAGCGACTTGTGCATCGGCTCATCCGACGGGCGCGAGACCGTGAGGGTGCTCCCCTCGACCTGGACCGTGAGCTCGGGATTGATCGTCCGCGAGAGCTCCCCCTTGGGGCCCTTCACATGGACCGTGTTCCCCTGCAGCGTGACCGTGACACCGGCCGGGATCGTCACCGGCAACTTTCCGATACGTGACATGTCGGCGGCCCCTTACCAGACGTAGGCGAGGAGTTCACCACCGGTCCGCGCGGAGCGCGCCTGCCGGTCGGTCATGAGCCCCTGCGAGGTGCTCAGGATCGCGACGCCCAGCCCGTTGCGCACGCGCGGGATCTCCCCCGCCCCGACGTAGCGCCGGAGGCCAGGCGAGGAGACGCGCTGCAGCTCACGGATCACCGGCGTGCCGCCGGCGTACTTGAGGGCGACGCGGAGGACCTTCTTCCCTTCCTCCGTCTCGACGGTCTTGTAGTCCGTGATGAAGTTCGACTCCTTGAGGAGTCGCGCGATCTCGGTCTTCAACTTGGACGCCGGGATGTCCACGCGGCGATGCTTCGAACCGACAGCATTGCGGATCCGCGTGAGCATATCGGCGATCGGGTCAGTCATGCTCATGGTACGTCTCGTGCTCCTCTGGTTTCCGGCAGTCGCCGGACCTGGAAGGAAGTCGAGGAGTGGTTCCCGGCGCAGAAGGCGACCGGGCCTGCTCCCGTGGGTACTACCAGCTCGCCTTGCGGACGCCCGGGATCAATCCCTGCAGCGCCATCTCGCGGAAGGCGATACGGCTCAACCCGAAGGTCGAGATGAAGGCGCGGCTGCGGCCGGTCATCTGGCAGCGGTTCCGCACGCGGGCCTTCGCCGAGTTGCGCGGCAGCTTCTGCAACGCGACCTGGGCGGCCCGCTTCTCCTCATCCGTCGCCTTCACGCTGCGCACGGTGTCCGCGAGCGCCTTGCGCTTGGCCGCATGCTTCGCCGCCAGCTGCTTGCGCCGCTCGTTCTTCTCGATGGTGCTCTTCTTGGCCATGGTCTCCTCAGCCCTGCACGACGATCGGCTTGTCATCACCACGGAACGGCATCCCGAGCTCGCGCAGCAGCGCGAAGGCGATGTCGTCCCGGTCGGTCGTGGTGACGAAGGTGATGTCCATCCCGTGGATCTGCTCCACGAGATCGTAGTTGATCTCCGGGAAGATCATCTGCTCCTTGACGCCCAGGCTGTAGTTGCCCCGGCCGTCGAAGGAGCGGGTGTTCAGCCCGCGGAAGTCGCGGATGCGCGGGATCGCCGTCGAGATGAAGCGATCGAGGAACTCCCACATGCGGGCCCCGCGCAGCGTCACCGCCACGCCGATCTCCTGCCCCTCACGCTGCCCGAAGTTCGCGATCGACTTCTTCGCCTTGGTGCGCATCGGCTTCTGCCCGGTGATCGTCGCCACCTCGTCGACGATCGCGTCGAGCACCTTGGGCTGCTTGATCGCCTCGCCCATGCCGACGTTGAGCGTGATCTTCTCGAGCGTGGGGACCTGATGCGGGTTGGAGAGCCCGAACTGCTGCATCAGCCGCGCCCGCACGGTCTTCACGTAGTGGGCGTGGAGGCGCGGCGCCGGGACCGGCAGCCCCGCCCCCGCATGCTCCTTCGGGAGCATCGAGGCGCGCTTCTCGCCCGCCCCGGCTCCACCCTTCTTCTGGCCCTGCGTCTTCGTCGTTGCCATGTCTCAGTCCTCGGTCAGCGGCGGGCGGGGATCGCTTCCCCGCTCTTGGCGCTGACGCGCTCCTTCGTACCGTCAGAGTCCACCCGGGTGCGGACGCGCACCGGCTTCCCCGACTTCGGATCCAACAGCATCACGTTCGACACGGCCACCGGCGCCGGCATCTCGATGATGCCCGACTGCTCCTCGGCCGTGCGCGCCCGCCGATGCTTCTTCACGATGTTGATCCCCTCGATCGTCACCCGCCCCGTCTTGAGATGGACGCGGATGACCTTCCCTTCCTTCCCCTTGTCGTCCCCGCGCATCACGCGCACGGTGTCGCCACGGGTGATGTGCATCGCGGTGCGCTCGGCGTTCCGGGCATGCCGCGTGACGTTCTTCTGGCCGCGCGTCTTGCGGTAGGTCAGGATGCGCATGTCAGAGCACCTCGGGGGCGAGGGAGACGATCTTCATGTACCGCTTCTCGCGCAGCTCGCGCGCCACGGGGCCGAAGATACGGGTCGCCCGCGGCTCGCCCTTGTCATCGATGATGACGACGGCGTTCTCGTCGAAGCGGATGTAGCTGCCGTCCTTCCGGCGCGTCTCCTTGACGGTCCGGACGACGACCGCCTTGGCCACGTCGGACTTCTTGACGGTGCCGTTCGGCAACGCGTCCTTCACCGCCACGACGACCTTGTCGCCGAGGCCAGCGTAGCGGCGGCGCGTGCCGCCGAGGACGCGGATCACGAGGGCCTTCTTGGCCCCCGAGTTGTCCGCGACCTTCACCA
>JBMTAR010000248.1:0-2931 GCA_049428925.1 Gemmatimonadaceae bacterium | reverse complement strand
GGCCGGGGGGGGGGGGCGGGGGCCGGGGGCCGGGGGGCGGCGCGCTGGGCCGCCTCGAAGGCGATCACGGCGTCGGCGCCGAACTTGTTCGGCACGTCGGCGCAGCTCACGAAGCTCGCGGGCGCGGCACCGCCGGTGGCACCCGTGGCCGGGCTGACGAAGACCGCGACCCGGCCCCGGACACGGGCGGGGTCGAGCGCGGCGGTGTCGGTCGTCGCGCCGGCGAAGACCGCGGTGGCGTTCTGGAGCGTGGCGCGCGCGGCGACGCCATTGGAAGCGTTCGGGGCGACGGGGATCCACTCGTCTGCCAGTCGGGCGGTGCCACGCCCAAGCGTCAGCCGTGCCGCGCCGGCGTCGACGCCGAAGGTGCCGTAGGGCAGTGACTGGAACCAGCTCCCGCCGTCGCCGGCAGGGCGGAGGCCAAGCCGCTCGAATTCACGGGCGATGTAGGCGGTGACCTTGGCGTTGCCGGGCTCGCCGATGCGGCGGCCACGCATCGAGTCGTCGGCAATCTGATAGAGCCGCGTGCGGAGATCGTTCGCGGTGATCGCCGGCTCGGTCGGCCGCGGGGCCCACGTCATCGGTCCTTCATCGGGCCAGGCCGGGAGCATCGTGGCGCGCGACTGCGCCGCGAGCGGCGTGGCGAGCGGCACGGCCATCAGCGCGGTGGCGAGGGCAGCGGATCGGGCAGCGGCCCGGGCAGCGGCGAGGTGGCGCACCATTGTCAGTCGGCGGGCAGCGGGGCGAGACGGGGAGTGTCGCATCACGGAACCTCTCGAGTGGTGAAGCCGGACGGAACGCTACGCAGCAGGCCGCGGGAACGTTCCGGTCAGGTGAGCGGAGTGAGCAGCGCCCGCGCTGGGGCCGCGTCGAACGCGCCGGTCGCGAGCGGCGCCGCGTGCAGGTGGTACGGACCCGCGGCGATTCGCCGCAGGTCGAGGTTCTCGAGGACGTAGGCCCCGCCGCCGAAGATCCGATGATGCACGTCGAGGGTGGTGCTCGACCGTGCGTCGACGCTCGGACAGTCGACCCCGAGGAGCCGGAGCCCACCACGAAGCAGCGCGTCCACCGTCTCGGGCGCCAGTGTGGGCCACTCCTCGGGGAACTGGCCGCTCGCGACGGTTTGGTCCGTCCGTAGGATCAGCCGCTCCACGCCGACCGGGCATCCGCCCGCCCGAAGTGCATCGAACGTGATGACGCCGTCGACGTGACGTACATCCACGACCGTCGCCGGTCCGATGAACGGCGCGAGGGGAAGAGCATCGGCGCCGGGCGCGCCATCGGCCACGTGCAGTGGCGCATCGGCGTGCGTCCCCACGTGCGGGCTGGTCTCGATCTTCCCGACATTGACGCTCGCGCCGGCCGCCCGCGCCCACGCCCAGCCGCACGAACAGGCGGTGTCGCCCGGCCAGGGGGGCGTCGTCGGCGCGAACGGAACGGAGATGTCGAGCATCGCTCGCTAGAAGGTCGAGACGTCGAGCGTGCGAAGGTCGTCGACGCGCATCGTCTCGTCGGTCAGGAAGGGCTCGCCGTACCGGCAGCGGATCAGCGCGCCATAATGCGCCGCGTGATGCCGGACCAGCTCGTAGAGCGGTTCGCCGTTCGGGTAGACCTCGCCCGCCTGCGTGGCCCCGTCGAACTGCGAGCCGTAGCATCGGATGGCCTCGAGCTTCTTCTCGAAGTGCTCCGAGATGTCCACCACGAAGGTCGGCTTCACCGCATCCTCACGGTAGGCGATGGCGTACAGCACCTTGAGAGGGCGGTGCGGCGGTGTGGTGGGATCGAGCTTCGCGAGGCCGGCGAGGAAGCAGGCGTCCCGTACGAGCTCGCTCGCCACGCGATGGTCGGGGTGGCGGCCGCGTGGCGCGGGGGCGATGACCACCTGCGGGCGCAGCTCGCGCAGCACACGGGCCAGTTGGGTCCGCGTCGCGGGGGTGTTCTCGATCGCCGCGTCGGGGAGCCCGAGGTTCCGTCGCACGGCGACGCCGAGCACCTGCGCCGCCCGCTCGGCCTCCTCGGCGCGGAGGGCCGCCGAGCCACGGGTCCCCATCTCCCCGGCTGTGAGGTCGAGGATGCCGACGCGCTGGCCGAGCGCGACGTGCCGGGCGATGGTGCCGCCGCAGAGGAGTTCGACGTCGTCGCGGTGCGGGCCGACGGCGAGGAGGTCGAGAGGAGCGTCCATACCCGGAATCTACGGCGGCTGTCTCCGGTCCGTCGGCGTCGGCATCTTTCCCCACGATGCGCTCCGAGCCCCGTCTCGTTGATGCTCCGCTGCCGACGCTGCGCGCCGGTGGCCTGATGTTGCGCGCACTCGCGGCGGAGGATGCTCCGGCGATCCACGCCGCGCTGCAGGACGCCGAGGTCGCCCGGAACACGCTGTCGATTCCGTGGCCGTATCCGCCGGGCGCCGCCGAGGGGTTCGTCGCGGCGGAGGCGGCGGCGTGGGCGGCCGGGAAGCGGGCGACCTGGGGGATTGTGGCTGCAGACGCGCCGAGTCCGGCGGCGGTGTGCGGGGTGATCGGCCTCGTCTTCCGGCCGATGCATCGGAAGGCCGAACTGGGCTACTGGCTCGCGCGCGGTGTCTGGGGGCGTGGTCACGCGACGGCTGCCGTGCGGCTCGTTGTGGCGTGCGCGTTCGACGCGATGGGGCTGCATCGCCTCGAGGCGTATCACTTCACAGAGAACCCCGCCTCGGGCCGGGTGCTGGCCAAGGCGGGGTTCCAGTGTGAGGGACTGCGGCGCGGTGCCGTCTGGCGGGATGCTGTCCCGCGCGATGTCGTGGGCTACGCGATGCTGCGAGACGATCCGCGTTCGTGAGGCGCCGGGTCGGGCGGGGCAGGATGCCGTACGTGCCCGACCTCGACTGACCTCACCGCGGCGGGCGACGCCCGCCGCCGCTTGGCCCGTCTGCGCGCTGAGGCCGCGCCGCCG
>JBMTAR010000247.1:0-2958 GCA_049428925.1 Gemmatimonadaceae bacterium | reverse complement strand
AGCTCCCGGTCGGGTCGGGTGAGCTCTTCACGGGCCACATCGACATCATCGAGCGGAAGCAGTACATCTTCGACAACGAGACCCTCGGCAAGACCTTCCAGGTCGTCGACGTCCCGGCCGAGTTCCAAGAGGCCGTCGAGAACGCGCGTCGCGCGCTGATCGACATGGTCGTCGAGCACGACGAGGTGCTGATCGAGAAGTACCTCGCGGGCGAGGAGCTCACGAACGACGAGATCCGCCAGGCGATCCGCTCGGCGACGATCCAGATGAAGTTCGTGCCGATCCTCTGCGGCGCCTCGTTCAAGAACAAGGGCGTGCAGGCGCTCCTCGACGCCGTCATCGACTTCCTCCCGTCGCCGACCGACATCCCCGCGATCGAGGGCCACGCGCCGCAGCACGACGCGACCGTCGAGACGCGCGCGGTGAGCGATGACGCGCCGTTCTCGGCGCTCGCGTTCAAGGTCGCCACCGACCCGTTCGTCGGCCGCCTGACCTTCTTCCGCGTCTACTCCGGCGTCCTCAAGGCCGGGTCGCACGTCTACAACTCGACGAAGGACAAGCGCGAGCGCATCGGGCGTCTCCTCCAGATGCACGCCAACAAGCGCGATGAGATCGAGGAGGTGCGCGCCGGTGACATCGCCGCCGCCATCGGCCTCAAGGACACCCGCACGGGTGACACCCTCTCCGACGAGGAGCGTCCGATCATCCTCGAGGCGATGAAGTTCCCGACGCCCGTCATCGACGTCGCCGTCGAGCCGAAGACCAAGGCCGACCAGGACAAGATGGGCATCGCGCTGAACAAGCTCGCCGAGGAGGATCCGACCTTCCGCGTGCACACCGACGCGGAGACCGGCCAGACGATCATCTCCGGGATGGGCGAGCTGCATCTCGAGATCATCGTCGACCGCATGATGCGCGAATTCAAGGTCGAGGCGAACGTCGGGCGGCCGCAGGTCGCCTATCGTGAGACGATCAAGAAGCGCGTCGACAAGGTCGAGGGGAAGTTCATCCGCCAGTCGGGCGGCAAGGGGCAGTACGGCCACGTCGTGATCAACGCGATGCCGGCGGAGCCCGGTCAGGGCTACGTCTTCGAGGACAAGATCACGGGCGGTGTCATCCCGCGCGAGTACATCAAGCCGGTCGAGGAGGGGATCCGCGAGGCCCTCGAGAACGGCGTGCTCGCGGGCTACCCGATGGTCGACGTGAAGGTCGAGCTGATCTTCGGGTCGTACCACGACGTCGACTCGAGCGAGATGGCGTTCAAGATCGCGGGCTCGATGGCCATCAAGGATGCGGCGCGCGCGGCGACGCCGATCATCCTCGAGCCGATGATGAAGGTCGAGGTCGTCAGCCCCGACCAGTTCTTCGGCGACGTGCTTGGCGACATCTCGGCGCGTCGCGGCAAGATCGGCGGCATGACGCAGCGCGGCGAGGCGCAGGTGATCGGCGCCACCGTGCCGCTGAGCGAGATGTTCGGCTACTCGACCCGCCTGCGCTCGATGACGCAGGGCCGTGCGGTCTACTCGATGGAGTTCTCGCATTACGAAGAGGTCCCGAAGGCGAAGGCCGACGAGATCATCGCGAAGCAGAAGTAAACCCCACCCACCACCCGTTCCACACACCACCTCAGGACGCACTCTCATGGCCAAGGCAAAGTTCGAGCGGAATAAGCCGCACGTGAACGTCGGCACGATCGGTCACGTCGACCACGGCAAGACGACCACCACGGCCGCCCTGACCAAGATCTCGGCGGACAAGTTCGGCAACACGAAGTACGTCGCCTACGACGAGGTCGCGAAGGCCTCCGAGTCGCAGGGGCGTCGTGACGCCACCAAGATCCTCACGATCGCCACGTCGCACGTGGAGTACGAGACGGATGCGCGCCACTACGCGCACGTCGACTGCCCCGGCCACGCGGACTACGTGAAGAACATGATCACGGGCGCCGCGCAGATGGACGGCGCGATCCTCGTGGTGTCGGCCGTCGACGGCCCGATGCCGCAGACCCGTGAGCACATCCTCCTGGCCCGCCAGGTGAACGTGCCGAAGATCGTGGTCTTCCTCAACAAGTGCGACCTCGTCGAGGACGCCGAGCTCCTCGACCTCGTCGAGCTCGAGGTCCGCGAGCTCCTCAGCAAGTACGGCTACGACGGCGATAACGCCCCGGTGATCCGTGGCTCGGCGTCGAACGCGATCGCCGGCAAGCCGGAGTGGATCGCGAAGATCGAGGAGCTCTACAGCGCCCTCGACACGTACATCCCGGAGCCGACCCGCGAGGTCGACAAGCCCTTCCTCCTCCCGGTCGAGGACGTCTTCTCGATCACCGGCCGCGGCACCGTCGCGACCGGCCGTATCGAGCGCGGCAAGTGCAAGGTCGGTGAGGAGCTCGAGTTCGTGGGCTACAACTCCGACAAGAAGACGATCGTCACGGGCGTCGAGATGTTCCGCAAGCTCCTCGACGAGGGCTTCGCCGGCGACAACGTCGGGCTGCTCCTCCGCGGCATCGACAAGAAGGACATCGAGCGCGGCATGGTGCTCGCCAAGCCCGGCTCGATCAAGCCGCACACGAAGTTCCAGGCCGAGGTGTACGTCCTCACGAAGGAAGAGGGGGGCCGCCACACGCCGTTCTTCAAGGGCTACCGCCCGCAGTTCTACTTCCGCACGACCGACGTGACCGGCGCGATCGAGCTCCCCGCGGGGACCGAGATGGTGATGCCGGGCGACAACGTGCAGATGACGATCGAGCTCATCATCCCGATCGCGATGGAGGAGCAGCTCCGCTTCGCCATCCGTGAGGGCGGCCGCACCGTCGGTGCGGGCGTGGTGACCAAGATCCTCGCCTAACCAAGAACGGGAGGCGGACCGGCGGCGAGCGTCGTCGGTCCGCGCCTCCAGTGGAGAGCTCATGGCTGGACGTATTCGCATCCGTCTCAAGGCATTCGATCACGCGGTGATCGA
>JBMTAR010000246.1:0-2961 GCA_049428925.1 Gemmatimonadaceae bacterium | reverse complement strand
ATCGACCGGGCCAAGCAGCTCTTCGGTGCCGACCACGCGAACGTGCAGCCGCACTCGGGCGCGACGGCGAACGCGGCCGTCTTCCTCGCCTTCCTCAAGCCGGGCGACACGATCCTCGGGCTCGATCTCTCGCAGGGCGGGCATCTCACCCACGGATCGCCGGTCAACTTCTCGGGGCTGAATTACCGCGCCGTGCATTACGGGGTGACCGAGGACGGGGTAATCGACTACGCGCAGATGCGCGAGCTCGCGCGCCGCGAGCGGCCGAAGCTCATCATCGCCGGCTACAGTGCGTACTCCCGCGTGATCGACTACACGCAGTTCGCGGAGGCGGCGTTCGAGGTCGGCGCGATCTTCATGGTCGATATGGCGCACTTCGCGGGGCTCGCGGCCACGGGCGTCTATCCGAACCCGGTCCCCGTCGCGGACGTCGTCACGACGACGACGCATAAGACGCTCCGCGGGCCGCGCGGCGGGCTCATCCTCTGCAAGGCCGCGCACGCGAAGGCAATCGACAAGGCGATGTTCCCCGGCACGCAGGGTGGTCCGCTCGAGCACGTGATCGCCGCCAAGGCGGTCGCCTTCCACGAGGCGTTGCAGCCCGCCTTCACCGACTACTGCCGACAGGTCGTCGCGAACGCACGGGCGATGGCCGGCGCGCTCATCGCCCGGGGGGTGCACGTGGTGTCCGGGGGCACCGACAACCACCTGATGCTCTGCGACCTGCGCACGCGCGACGCGGCACTCACCGGGAAGGTGGCGGAGCAGGCGCTCGACCGCGCCGGCATCACCGTCAACAAGAACACCGTGCCGAAGGAGACCCAGTCGCCCTTCGTCACGAGCGGTATCCGCATCGGGACGCCCGCCGTGACCACGCGTGGGATGGGGGAGGGGGAGATGGTCCGCATCGCAGAGCTCATCGACCGCGTCCTCGCCGCCCCGACGGATGAGGGGGTGCTCGCCGCCGTGAAGGCCGACGTGCATACCCTCACGCGCGCCTTCCCGCTCTACCTCTGACCGCCGCCTGACGCCCGTGTCCACGCTCGTCCGGTTCGCCGATGCCTGAACTCGCCTTCCGCGACGGGGTGATGGATCGCATCCGCGTGCGCGAGTCGCGCTTCGACGAGAAGGCGTTCCTGTTCGTCCTCGCGGCGATCGAGTTCTGCCAGCAGCGGCTGACGGAGCGTCGGCACCTGAGCGGGCGGGAGCTCGCGCTGGGCTGCCGCGACCTTGCCCTCGAGCGCTACGGCGTCCTCGCCCGGAGCGTACTCGAGCACTGGGGGCTCACGAGCTCGGCATCGATTGGCGAGGTCGTCTTCGCACTCGTCGATGTTGGGCTCCTCTCGGCGCAGCCGACGGACAGCGCGGCCGACTTCCTCGACGTCTTCGACTTTCACGAGGCGTTCGACCGGAACTATCCCTGGCGCGCCGTCGCCGCGGTCTAGCGGGCGACGCGGAGCGGTGATGCGCGTGCGCGTGCTCCGGCCGGAGCAGATGCGGGCCTGGGAGTCCGCCTCGCTCGCCCCGGGTGCCGAAGCCGACGCGCTGATGCGCCGCGCCGGCGAGGCGGCGGCCCGACGCATTCTCGCGCGTGTCCCGGCGGTCCGCACCGCGGGGGCGGTGATCCACGCGGGACGTGGCAACAACGGCGGTGACGCCTGGGTCGTCGCGGACGCGCTCGCGGAGGCCGGATGCCCCGTGCAGGTCCTCCCGCTCGGGGAGCCCACGGCACCGGCTGCCCAGCGTGCCGCCGCGCGGGTGCACGAGCGCGTCATGGGGGCCGCCCCGCCGGCCGGCGTTCCCGCGGTGGTCGTCGACGGATTGCTCGGGATCGGCGCATCCGGTCCCGCACGCGCCGACGTGGCGGCTGCCATCGAGGCGATCACGCGCGACGCGGCGCGCGGAGCGGTCGTCGTCGCGCTCGACCTCCCGAGTGGCATCGACGCGGTGACGGGAGCGGGCGCACCGGTCGTGCGTGCCGACCACACGCTCGCCTTCGGCGGGCTCTCGTGGGGCGTGTTGCTGCGGCGCGACGAGGCGGGCTTCATCGAGGTGCTCGACATCGGGCTCGCGCAGGACGCGGCGCCGTCGGCGCCTGCGCTCGTGGATGCCGCCTGGGTGCACGCGCAGGTACCGCGGCTCCCCGCCGACGCGCACAAAGGCGTGCGGCGCCGGCTCGCGATCGTCGGTGGGGCGGAGGGGATGGCCGGCGCTGCGGGCTGGGTCGCGCGCGGGGCGCATCGCGCCGACAGGCGATTCTCGCTGCCTACGAGCGTTTCTACCGCGGTGACATCGCAGCCGAATTCTCGGCTGCGGTGCAAGCGGAGGGGGGTCTCATCACGCGCGAGGACCTCGCTCGCTGGGAAGTGAAAATCGAAGCGCCGCGACACGTCAATTACCGCGGCGTCGACGTCTACAAACTCGACACCTGGGTCCAGGGCCCGGTGATGCTACAAACGCTGAATATTCTTGAGAATTTCGATCTACGTTCGATGGGCTACAACTCGGCCCGTTATCTGCACACGCTCTACCAAAGCATGAACCTCGCGTTCGCGGACCGGGATTTCTATTACGGCGATCCGGCCTTCCCGCCTGCCGAGCCGATTCGAGGTCTATTGTCGAAGGACTATGCGCGTCAGCGCGCTGCGCTGATTGGTGAGCGCAACGATCCAGCGATCGGACCCGGAGATCCGTATCCGTTTCAGGGGGAGACGAATCCTTTTTCCCATCTTCTGCGCGCTCGTCCGGAGCAAGCCATAGCGCCCTTGCAAACACCCTTTACGCCGGGCGGTGTCGCACCTCCGAGCGCGGCACAATCGACCGATCGGCAGGCCAGCGATCCCGAGGCGCCCTTTTGGCGCGGGACGACCTCGATCGTGGCCGCCGACAAAGAGGGTTGGCTCGTCGCCGTGACACCGAGCGGCGGCTGGGTTCCGGCCGTCATCGCCGGCCGTACCGGAA
>JBMTAR010000245.1:0-3009 GCA_049428925.1 Gemmatimonadaceae bacterium | reverse complement strand
CAGGGTGAAGGGCGACAGGGTCTGCATCCCGAACTTGAGCATGCTGAAGTTGATGCCCCAGATGAGGCACACCAGCAGCATGGCGAGATCGGGATGGGGGGCCGCCCGCCGGACGACGCCGGGGTAACGGGCGGTGACTGGGGAATAGGGGGCGGCCACGGACGACAAAAGTAATCATGCCCCGCACCGGGGCCCGCCGGCTTGTATCTTTCCGGAATGCGTCAGTCCCGAATCCGCAACTTCTGCATCGTTGCCCACATCGACCACGGTAAGTCCACGCTCGCGGACCGCCTGATCGAGGTGACGGCCACGGTGTCCAAGCGCGAGATGCGCGCGCAGCTCACCGACACGATGGACCTCGAGCGCGAGCGTGGCATCACGATCAAGCTCAACGCGGTGCGCATGGCCTACACCGCGCGCGACGGGGCCGAGTACGAGCTGAACCTCATCGACACGCCCGGCCACGTGGACTTCACCTACGAGGTCTCGCGCTCGCTCAACGCCTGCGAGGGCGCGATCCTCGTCGTGGATGCCTCGCAGGGGATCCAGGCGCAGACGCTGTCGAACCTCTTCCTCGCGCTCGATGCCGGGCTCGAGATCATCCCGGTCCTCAACAAGATCGACCTCCCCGGCGCCGAGCCGGAGAAGCGCGCCCAGGAGATCATGGACCTCATCGGGGCGACGCGCGAGGAGGTCCTCGCCGTGTCCGCGAAGGACGGCACCGGCGTCCCCGAGCTGCTCGAGGCGATCGTGGCGCGGATCCCGGCGCCCACGGGCCAGTCGGAGGCCCCGCTGCGCGCCCTGATCTTCGACTCGTACTACGATCGCTACCGCGGCGCGATCCCGTCGATCCGCGTGGTCGACGGCGTGCTGCGGAAGGGCGCGCGCATCGCCTTCGGCGCGCACCCCGACGACGTGTACGACGTCGACGAGGTCGGCCATCTCGTGCTCGGGCGCCGCCCGATGCCCGAGCTCCGCGCCGGCGAGGTCGGCTACGTGATCGCGAACCTGCGCGGCGTGCGCGACGCGCGCGTCGGCGACACCGTGCTCGACGCCACCGACCGCGCCGCCGAGCTGCTGCCGGGCTACCGCGACGTGAAGTCGATGGTCTTCGCGGGGATGTACCCGACCGACGCCGCGCAGTACGAGGACCTCCGCGACGCGCTCGAGAAGCTGACGCTCAACGACGCCTCGCTCCAGTACGAGCCCGAGTCGTCCACGGCCCTTGGCTTCGGCTTCCGCGCCGGCTTCCTCGGCCTGCTGCACATGGAGATCATCCAGGAGCGGCTCGAGCGCGAGTTCAACCTCGACCTCATCACCACCGTCCCGACGGTGGAGTATCACGTCTATCTCGCCGACGGCTCGATGGTCCCGGTCGAGAACCCGAGCGACCTCCCCGACCCGGCCAGCATCGTCCGGATCGAGGAGCCGTACGTGAAGGCCCGCATCATGGCGCCGCAGGAGTACATCGGCGGCATCATGAAGCTCGGGCAGGAGCGCCGCGGCATCTACCACGGGATGACCTGGCTCGACTCGGCGCGCGTGGAGTTCACCTTCGACTTCCCGCTCGGCGAGATCGTCCTCGATTTCTACGACAAGCTCAAGTCGATCTCGCGCGGCTACGCCTCGCTCGACTACGAGATCGCCGGCTTCCGCCCCTCGCCGCTCGTCAAGCTCGACATGCTGATCAACGGCGACCCGATCGACGCCTTCAGCGTGATCATCCATCGCGACAAGGCGTACGAGTGGGGCCGGAAGATCGCCGAGAAGCTGAAGGAGCTGATCCCGCGGCAGCTCTTCGCGGTGGCGATCCAGGCGGCGATCGGCAGCAAGGTCATCGCCCGCGAGTCGATCTCGCCGATGCGCAAGGACGTGCTCGCGAAGTGCTACGGCGGCGACATCACCCGCAAGCGGAAGCTCCTCGAGAAGCAGAAGGAGGGGAAGAAGCGGATGAAGCAGGTGGGCGCTGTCGAGATCCCGCAGGAGGCCTTCCTCGCCGTCCTGCAGGTCGAGTAGCGCGTGCCGGTCGCGCGGCGCCTCGGCTTCGACGCGATCCGGGCCGTGCGCAACGCGACCGGCCTCGGCGCCTACAGTCGGCACGTCCTCGCCGGCATCGCTGAGGCCGACCCGTCCCGCGAGCTGCGCGGCTACTCGCCGCTCCCCCCTGTCGCCGACGACGCCTTCCCCGACCTGCCGGGCACGCTGCACCTCCCGCCGCGTGGCTGGCGCAGCCCGGCGCTCCGAAAGCTCTGGCGCACCGCGCGCCTCGGGCGGCAGGTCGCGGCCGATGGTGTCGCGCTCTATCACGGACTGACGCAGGAGATTCCGCGCGATCTTCCCGGGACGGGGGTGCGCAGCGTGGTCACGATCCACGACCTGCTGTACGTCACGCACCCCGAGCTCTTCCCCGCGATCGATCGCGCGTCCTATCGCTGGCGCTATCGCTGGAGCGCGGAGCGCGCCGACGCGATCGTGGCCGTCTCGACCGGCACGCGCGATGATCTCGTGGCGTACTGGCGGCTCGAGCCCGCGCGTATTGCGGTCGTGCCGCCGGCGGTGGATCCGGCCCTGTCAC
Organism: Gemmatimonadaceae bacterium; assembly: GCA_049428925.1. Taxonomy (GTDB): domain Bacteria; phylum Gemmatimonadota; class Gemmatimonadetes; order Gemmatimonadales; family Gemmatimonadaceae; genus Pseudogemmatithrix. The sequence continues at coordinate 434 of JBMTAR010000245.1, read as the reverse complement.
GGTGACGCCGACGCCCGCCGGAACGACATTCACCGTCACCGGAGCGCCCGGGTGGCTCACGGTGAACGTCAGCGGCACCACCGTCACCTGGACGGCCGCCGCCAACGGTTCTGTCAACAACCGGTCGGCGATTCTCAACATCGGAGGACAGTCCTTCACGGTCACGCAGTCCGGCGCGGCCGGCACCGTCACCCTTTCGGCCACCTCCGCCACCGCTCCGGTCGCGGGCGGTTCCGGCTCCGTCACCGTCACGCCCACACCCGCCGATTACTCGTCCTGGACCGTCAGCAGCGCCTCCGCCTGGCTCACGGCCTCCAAGTCCGGCAACAGTGTCAACTGGACCGCGGCCGCCAACACCGGCGCCGGCCGCACTGCCACTCTCACCATTGGCGGCCAGACGTTCACCGTCACGCAGGCAGGCGCCACGCCGGGCT
>JBMTAR010000244.1:0-3015 GCA_049428925.1 Gemmatimonadaceae bacterium | reverse complement strand
CGTCGCCGTCGGCGACGGCCAGGGGAAGGTCGGCATCGCGACCGGCAAGGCGAACGAGGTCTCGGAGGCGGTCCGCAAGGCCGTCGACGGCGCCCGTCGCAAGATGATCACGATCCCGATGACCGGGGCGACGATCCCCCACGAGATCGTCGGGAAGCACGGCGCGGGCGAGGTGCTGATGAAGCCCGCCGCGCCGGGTGCCGGTGTCATCGCGGGTGGCGCGGTCCGCGCCGTCCTCGAGTGCGCCGGGATCCACGACATCCTCACGAAGTCCCTCGGCTCCACGAACGCGCACAACATGGTGCTCGCGGCACTGGACGGGCTGAAGAACCTCACGACCGTCGAGCAGATTGCGCGCGAGCGCGGCGTCGAGGTTGCCTCGCTGCCGTACCGGTCGCGGGCCAAGTCGAAGGAGGCCGTGTAAATGCCGCGGACCTTCGTGTGGCACCCCGGAAAGGGGCCCAAGACCACCGCGCCGAACACCCTCACGGAGGGGAAGGTGCGGATCACGCAGAAGCGGTCGGGCATCGGCCAGACCGCGCGGATGAACGCCACCCTGCAGGCCCTCGGCCTGCGTCACCACCAGGCGTCCGTCGTGCACCAGGATTCGCCGGCCCTGCGCGGGATGATCAAGCGCGTCCGGCACCTCGTGGACGTCACGCCGGTGGAGGAATGATCGTATGAGCGACGAGAAGATCACGCTGCACACCCTGGCGCGCACGCCGGGGTCGCACCGGAACCGGAAGCGCCTCGGGCGCGGCCCGGGCTCCGGCACCGGCAAGACGTCGGGCAAGGGCCACAAGGGCATCAAGGCCCGCGCCGGCCACCACGGCCCGGGCGGCAACAAGCCGCATTTCGAGGGCGGCCAGATGCCGCTCACGCGGCGCGTGCCGAAGCGCGGCTTCACGAACCCGTTCCGTGAGACCGCGCAGGTCGTCGGCCTCGATGACCTCGCCCGTGTGAGCGGCGCCGAGATCACCGTCGAGACCCTCGCCGCCGTCGGCCTCGTCTCGGCGTCGAAGGGCCCGGTCAAGCTCCTCGCCAACGGCAGCATCGACCGCGCGGTCACGGTCCGGGGGCTCAAGGTCTCCGGCGCCGCCCGTGAGGCGATCGTCGCCGCCGGCGGCAGCGTCGAGGGCTGAGATGGCACAGGCGAACCCGCTCGGCGCCCTCGGCGGCCTTCGGAGCGTCCCGGAGCTCTGGCAGAAGATCACCTTCACCTTCCTCTGCCTGCTCGTCTACCGCATCGGTTCGCACGTGACCGTGCCGGGCGTGGACGTGAACGCGATGATCGCGTTCTTCCAGCAGAACCAGGGGGGCGGGCTCCTCGGGCTGTACGACCTGTTCGTCGGCGGGAACCTCTCGCGGTCGACGGTCTTCGCCCTCGGCATCATGCCGTACATCTCGGCCTCGATCTTCATGCAGATCGGCGCCGCGGTGATCCCGACGCTCGACAAGATGCAGAAGGACGAAGAGGGTCGGAAGCGCATCAACCAGTGGACGCGCTACGCCACCGTCGGCCTCGCTGCGGTGCAGGGGTACGGGTACGCGCTCTTCACCGCGGGCGTGCAGGGCGCCGTCGTGCGCCCCGGCACCGCGTTCACGCTCCAGATGGTGCTCTTCCTCACGACGGGCGCGCTCTTCGTGATGTGGCTCGGCGAGCAGATCACCGAGCGGGGCCTCGGCAACGGCGCCTCCCTCCTGATCTTCTTCTCGATCGTCGAGCGCTTCCTCCCGGGAATCCGTGACGCGTTCGGCTTCCTGAGCACCGGGGCCGTCTCGCTCCTCTCGCTCCTGGCGATGACCGCGGTGATGCTCGGTGTCGTCGCCGGCGTCGTCGCGATCACCCTCGCCGCGCGCCGCATCGCGATCCAGATCCCGCAGCGCACGATGGCCAAGGGCCGGCAGCGCGAGGCGGCGAAGAACTTCATCCCGCTCCGCCTCAACTCGGCGGGCGTGATGCCGATCATCTTCGCCCAGTCGCTCATCGTCGTCCCGGGCGCCATCGCGCAGTTCTCCGGGAACCAGGCGCTGGCGAATGTCGCGGATTACCTCGCGCCGGGGACCTGGCTCTACTTCGTCCTCTCGGCCGTCCTCATCGTCTTCTTCACCTACTTCTACACCGCCATCATCTTCAATCCGGCGGACGTGGCGGAGAACCTGAAGAAGCAGGGCGGCTTCATCCCGGGGATCAAGCCGGGCTCGAAGACCGCCGACCACATCCAAGATGTCGTGACGCGCATCACGCTCCCCGGCGCGATCTTCCTCACCTTCATCGCGCTGCTCCCGGTCTGGCTCGCCGACGTCTTCGCCGTGCCGTTCCAGTTCGGCGGGACCTCGCTCCTCATCGTCGTCGGCGTCGCGCTCGACACGATGGCCCAGGTGCAGCAGCATCTCCTGCTCCGGAAGTACGACGGCTTCATGAAGAAGGGTCGGGTCCGCTTCCGCGGGCGGGGCGTGCCGACCGGCGGGTTCTGACGACGTGATCGTCGTCCTGCTCGGCCCGCCGGGCGCAGGCAAGGGGACGCAGGGGGAGCGGATCGCCGCGACCCTCGGCGTCCCCAAGCTCGCTACGGGTGACGTGCTCCGGGCCGCGGTCCGTGAGGGGACGCCGCTCGGGCTCGAAGCCAAGGCGGCGATGGACCGCGGGGACCTCGTCCCCGATGCGGTCATCCTCGGGATCATCCAGGACGCCCTCGGCCAGCCCGCGTACGCGCAGGGCGCCATCCTCGACGGCGTGGTCCGCACCGTCGCGCAGGCCGAGGGGCTCGCGACGGCGACCACGGCGCTCGGCAAGCGCGTCGATCTCGTCCTCGTCTTCGACATCGCCGACGAGGTCCTCGTCACCCGGCTCTCGGGTCGGACCTCGTGCGACAAGAACAACAAGCCGTTCACCGGGTTCGCGCCCGGTGCGGCCTGCCCCGATGGCTGTGGGGGCACGCTCATCCGCCGTCCGGACGACGAGCCCGATGCCATCCGGAACCGCCTCCGCGTCTATCAGGCGCAGACGGCACC
>JBMTAR010000243.1:0-3017 GCA_049428925.1 Gemmatimonadaceae bacterium | reverse complement strand
CTGCACACCAACTCGGCGGCGGAGACGGTGACGCGCCTGATGGATATGGGGCTCGAGCCGTTCAACGTGAGCTCCGCGCTCAACCTCGTGCTGGCGCAGCGCCTGTTGCGGCGCGTCTGCACGAAGTGCGTGACCGCCTACACGCCGGACGAGGCCGAGTTCGCGGCCGCGAAGATCACGCCGGCCACGACGCTGCGCGATCTCCAGTTCACGGCCGAGGCGGTCCGGGATCTCATCGCCCGGGCGCCCGAGGTGTCGCGCGGCGCGCTGGCGTCCACCACCCTCGACACGCGCGTCGTGCAGATGCCCTACTTCAAGGGGAAGGGGTGCGACGCCTGCGCGGGCTCCGGGCTGAAGGGGCGGCAGGGCGCGTACGAGGTGATGTTCATGACGCCGGAGCTGCGGCGGCTCATCCTGCAGAGCGTCGGCGCCGCGGAGATCCGCGAGGCGGCGATCGCCGGCGGGATGCTCACGCTTCGCATGGACGGCCTGCTGAAGGTCTGGAAGGGCATCGTCCCGCTCGAGCAGGTCGTTCGCGAGACCAGCGCCTGACCGCATTCCCTCGCCTCCCGCCTCGGGATCCGTCATGACCCTCCCCGTCAGTCCCTCCGGCACGCAGATCAATCTGCGGCTCCTCCTGGACGAGATGATCCAGCGCAACGCGTCGGACCTGCACCTGACCACCGGGGTGCGGCCGAAGCTGCGCATCGACGGCGATATCGTGGACTCCAAGGTCGAGATCGTGCTCCAGCCGAAGGACACGATGGGGCTCGCCTACTCGGTGCTGACGGATGCGCAGAAGAAGCGCTTCGAGCTCGAGGACGAGCTCGACTTCTCGTTCGGGATCCAGAACCTCGCGCGGTTCCGCGGGAACTGCTTCAAGCAGCGGGGGGCCGTCGCGATCGTGATGCGGCAGATCCCGATGCACGTGAAGACGGTCGCCGACCTCGGGCTGCCGCCGGTGATCGCGCGACTGGCGGAGAGGCCGCGCGGCCTGGTGCTCGTGACCGGGCCCACGGGCTCCGGCAAGTCGACCACCCTCGCGGCGATGATCGACAAGATCAACCGCGAGCGGAAAGGGCATATCCTCACCGTCGAGGACCCGGTCGAGTTCGTGCACCGGCATCAGGGGTGCATCGTGAACCAGCGCGAGGTCGGCACCGACACCAAGTCCTTCCAGTCGGCGCTCAAGTACGCGCTCCGTGAGGACCCCGACGTCGTGCTGGTGGGCGAGATGCGTGACCTCGAGACCATTCAGGCGGGCCTGACCATCGCCGAGACGGGGCACCTCGCGCTCGCCACGCTCCACACCAACAGCGCCGCCGAGGCAATCAACCGGATCATCGACGTCTTCCCGAGCCATCAGCAGTCGCAGGTGCGCGCGCAGCTGGCCTTCGTGCTCGAGGGGATCGTGACGCAGACCCTCCTCCCCAAGCGCAGCGGGAGCGGCCGGGCGATGGCGGCGGAGATCCTCGTCGTGACGCCGGCCATCCGCGCCCTCATCCGCGACGACAAGATCCACCAGATCTACTCGATGATGCAGTCGGGGAAGAAGCACGGGATGCAGACGCTCAACGATGCGCTCTATCAGCTCTACCTCGCGAAGGACGTCAGCGAGGAGGAGTGCCTGCGCGTCACGAGCGACCCGGCGGAGTTCCTGCGCATGATCGGCAAGACCGCCATCGACGACACCACGGGCAGCGTCCCCGCCGCCCCGCGCGCCAGCAACGGCGTCCCGCCGCGCCGCTGACGCGACGCCCACCACGCCGCCACCATGCCCATCTTCACGTACACCGCCCGCACCGCGCAGGGCGAGATCCGCTCCGCCACCCTCGAGGCTGCTTCGCGCGACGAGGTGATGGCGCAGCTCCGCCGGCAGAAGCTCACCGTCATCAAGGTCGAGGAGCCCACCAAGGCCAAGCTGTCCGGGTCGATTCCGATGCGCGACATCGTGATCTTCACCCGGCAGTTCTCGACGATGATCAACTCGGGGCTCCCGCTCGTGCAGTCCCTTGACATCCTCTCCAAGCAGTCGGAGAACCCCACGCTGCAGGCCGTCACGCGGCAGGTGGTGTTCGACGTGGAGTCGGGGCACACGGTGGCCGATGCCCTCGCCAAGCACCCGAACGCGTTCACCGAGCTCTATGTGAACATGGTGGCGGCGGGCGAGGCGGGCGGCATCCTCGACACCATCCTGATGCGCCTCGCGACGTTCATGGAGAAGAACGACGCGCTCGTCCGGAAGGTGAAGGGGGCGATGCTCTATCCCGGCGTCATTATGAGCGTCGCGGGCGGCGCGATCGCCGTCCTGCTCATCGTCGTCATCCCGACCTTCCAGAACATGTTCAGTTCGGTCGGTCTTGCGCTCCCGCTCCCGACCCGCATCGTCATCGCGATGTCGGCCTTCCTCAAGAGCTTCTGGTGGGCGCTGATTGTGGCGGGCTTCGTCGGCTTTCAGGTGTTCCGGCGCTACTATGCGACGTCGCAGGGGCAGCTCGTCATCGATGGGCTCCTCCTCCGCGCGCCCATCCTCGGGGACGTCCTGCGCAAGTCTGCCGTCTCCCGGTTCACGCGCACGCTCGGCACCCTGCTGAGCTCAGGCGTGAGCATCCTCGACGGCCTCGAGATCACGGCGAAGACCGCCGGCAATCGCGTCGTCTCCGATGCCATCCTCGCCTCGCGCTCCTCGATCGCCGGCGGCGACACCATCTCGGCCCCGCTGCAGAAGAGCAAGGTCTTCCCGCCGATGGTCATCTCGATGATCTCGGTCGGCGAGCAGACCGGCGGTCTCGACGAGATGCTCTCGAAGATCGCCGACTTCTACGACGAAGAGGTCGACGCGGCGGTCAGCGGACTCCTCTCCCTCCTCGAGCCGGTGATGATCGTCTTCCTCGGCGTCGTCGTCGGCGGGATGGTCGTGGCGATGTACCTCCCGATCTTCGACATGATCAATACGGTCGGCGCGTAGCCGCGCCGCCGTCGGCGAGGCCCGCGCGCGCGGCGGCGAGCCGACCCGG
>JBMTAR010000242.1:0-3027 GCA_049428925.1 Gemmatimonadaceae bacterium | reverse complement strand
GCGTGGCGGGGATGAGCGGGACGATTGCGGCGGCGAGCGCGCCGACGAGCCCGAGGATCGACCACCGGAGGCACCCGCCGACGGGGCCGAAGGGCCCGCCGGCCACCGTGCAGGACTCGAGCGAGGCCGGCGTGCGTCCGAAGAGGAGCGCACCCCCGAGGAAGAGCGCTCCGACGAGGAGGACAATCCCGGAGATCTCGTGGCGCAGCGTCGGCGCGGCGCCGTCGCGGCCCGGCCCCTGCCCCGGCGTACCCCCGGGCGGCGCGGGTGATGGGCGCGCGAGGTCGTCCGCCGAGGACGACGCGTCGGTGCCGGTGCCGCCCGAGGCCGTGGTGCCAGCGGCGTCGGCGGTGCGGCTCCGCCGGCGCCGTGGCGGCGGGGCGAGCGGGGAATCGAGGAGGAGCGGGTCGACCGAGTGCTTCCGTGGCATGGGCGCGAGGGAAGAGATACTCGGGAGACGAGTCAGGGCGGGTCGGGGAAACGCCGCGTGACGGGGTCCGGGACTCCCCTGCCCCGACCGTCGGCTCCCCCGGACGACCCACCGGCTCGACCGATCCGCACCGCCATCCGACGCGGCGCGACCCCCTTGGCTCAGAGTTCCGCGGCGAACCGTCGGGCGATGAGGTACCGGTACAGCCCCGGCCAGAGCCGCCAGAGCAGCGCCCCGACGCTTGGCCAGAGGTCGGGACGCACCGTCGCCTTCCGCGCGTCGAGGGCGTCGAGGATCCGCCGCGCCTCCTCCTCCGCCGTCCGAATCCTCCCCGTTGTGGAGCGCGGGTGCCGCGCGGGTGCGCCATCAGCCCCGAGCGCGTGACGCTCGATCGCGGTGGCGAGGAAGCTCGGATGCACGAGGAGGACGTGCATCCCCTCGCGCGCGACCTCGAGCCGAAGCACCTCGACGTACTGCGTGAGCGCGGCCTTCGCGGCACCGTAGCCGGCGCGACCGGGGAGCGGCATCCATCCCGCCATCGAACTGACCGCCACGAGGCTCCCGCGCGTGGCCCGCAGATGCGGGAGGGCGAGATGCGTGAGGGCGACCGGGGCGTGGTAGTCGACCTCCATCACCTGGCGGATTACCTCGGGTCGGGTGAGGCGCGCCGGGGAGCGGTGGGTGATGCCCGCGTTGTGGATGAGGCAGTCGAGTCGGCCGAAGCGGGCGATCGCGGCCGCGATCAGGTCGGACTGATGGACCGGGTCGGTGATGTCCCCCGGGACCGCGACGACGGTGCGCGCGACGGGCGCGCCTGGCTCCGTCCCGGATTCCATCCCACCCACCGCGGGGGCCGCGCTCCCGCGCGCCTTCGCCGTCATCGCAGCCTGGAGCGCCGTCACGCGCGCCGCGAGCGTCTCGGCGTCCCGGTCGGCGAGGACGAGGTGATCCCCCCGCCCCGCGGCCTCCTGCGCGAGGGCCCAACCGAGTCCGTGCGCCGCGCCGGTGATCAGGGTGACGCGGCGCCCGGCGGAGACCATCAACGCGGCGCGAAGAGGTCGGCGCCTTCCTGCTCGAGGAACTTCGTGTGCACGTCACCGGCCACGAAGCGCGGATGCCGCATCAGCGAACCGAGGAACGGAATCGTCGTCGTCACACCCTGGATGACGAAGGTCTCGAGGGCGAGCCGCATCTTCGCGATCGCCTCGTCCCGCGTCGCCCCGTGCACGATGAGCTTCGCGATCATCGAGTCGTAGAAGGGCGGCACCGTGTACCCCGCGTAGGCGTGCGTATCCACGCGCACGCCGTTCCCCCCCGGCATGTGGAAGACCTCCACCTTGCCCGGGCTCGGCTGGAAGTTGCGCGCCGGGTCCTCGGCGTTCACGCGGCACTCGATCACGTGACCGCGCAGCTCCGGCGTCCGCGTGACCGTCATCGGGAGGCCGGCCGCGACGCGGATCTGCTCCTTCACGAGGTCCACGCCGGTGAGCATCTCCGTGACCGGATGCTCGACCTGGATACGCGTGTTCATCTCCATGAAGTAGAACGAACCGTCCTGGTCGAGGAGCATCTCGATGGTGCCGGCGCCCACGTAGTCGATCGCCTTCGCGCCCTTCACCGCCGCCGCGCCCATCCGCTCGCGCAGCTCCGGGGTCATCACCGGGCAGGGCGCCTCCTCGACGAGCTTCTGGTGCCGCCGCTGGACGGAGCAGTCGCGCTCCCCGAGGTGGATGACGTTGCCGTGGGTGTCCCCCAAGATCTGGAACTCGACGTGCCGCGGCCGCTCGAGGTACTTCTCGACGTAGACGCTGCCGTTGCCGAAGGCGGAGAGCGCCTCGGAGCGGGCGAGCTGGAAGGACCGCGCGAAATCGTCGGCGTCCCGCGCGACGCGCATCCCCTTCCCACCACCGCCCGCGGCGGCCTTGATGATCACGGGGAATCCCATCTGCTTCGCGATGCCGAGCGCCTCGTCGACATCCTCCACGGGCCCGGGCGAGCCGGGGACGACAGGGACGTCGTTGGCTATCATCGCGGCGCGCGCCGCCGCCTTGTCACCCATCGTGCGAATCTGGTGCGGCGTCGGCCCGATGAAGGTGATGCCGCTGGCGGCGCAGGTCTCCGCGAACTCGGCGTTCTCGGCGAGGAAGCCGTAGCCGGGATGGATGGCGTCGGCGCCGGTGATCTCGGCGGCCGCGATCAGACGCGGGATGCGGAGATAGGAGTCACGCGCGGGGGCCGGGCCGATGCAAACGTCGTCGTCGGCGAAGCGGACGTGGAGGGATTCGCGGTCGGCCTCGGAATAGACAGCGACCGTCTCGATCCCGAGTTCCCGGCAGGCGCGGATCACCCGGAGCGCGATCTCGCCCCGGTTGGCGATGAGGACTTTACGGAACACGGCGTGGGCGGGCTGAGGGCGATGAGGGCGCGCGGCGGCCGGATGGCCGCGGGCGCCGCGGCGTCAGTTGGGGCGGACGCGGAAGAGGACCTGCCCGAATTCGACGGGGTGTGCATCCTGCCCACACACCTCCACGATGGTGCCGCTCACCTCGGACTCGATCTCGTTCATGATCTTCATCGCCTCGATGATGCAGAGCACC
>JBMTAR010000241.1:0-3029 GCA_049428925.1 Gemmatimonadaceae bacterium | reverse complement strand
GAGGCGGTCGGGCGTCTGATCTCGCTCGCGCTCCGCTCGGGCATCTCGATCCAGCAGGTCCACCGCCAGCTGCGTGGCATCTCGTCGGATCGCGCGGTTGGCCTCGGGGCGAACAAGGTTCTCTCCGTGCCGGATGCGATCGGCATCGCGCTCGAGGATTGGATGCGCTCGAAGCAGGGCGTGCAGCAGGAGCTCCTCGCCGGTGCCACGCCGACAGCCGCTCCGGCGCCGGCCCCGATGGTCACCGCGGGCGCGGCCCAGATGCAGTTCGAGTCCGTATCCGGTGGTGACGCCTTCATCGGCACCTGCCCGGACTGCGGATCGCAGCTCGAGTTCGCCGAGGGCTGCGTGAAGTGCCACGTCTGCGGCTTCTCGGAGTGCGGCTGATCCAGCCGCCCCCCGGGCGTTGCCTGGCGCGCTAGACTTCGAGTGGGTCGTCTCCCCTGTGGAGGCGGCCCACTCCGCGTTTCGCTATTCATTTCACCGCACGCACGATGACCGCACGACGACTCCTCGGTGGCCTCACCGCCCTCCTCGCCTGGACCGCGCTGATCATCCAGTTCGGTCTGCATCTGACCAGTGGCGTCGACATCAACGGCGCCCCGCGGACGGTCGCGATGTCAATCGTCGATTACTTCGGATATTTCACGATCCTCACCAACCTGCTGGTCGCCATCGTGCTGACCGGACCGATGCTCGCGCCCGGTGGTGCGTGGGCGCGCTGGGCCGATGATCTGCGGACCACCTGGACCACTGCCGCTGCCATCCTCGTGGTGGGGGTCGCGTACCACGTGCTGTTGAGTGCGACGTATGACCCGGTGGGACTCGCCGCCGTCACCGATCTGCTCTTCCACTACATCGTCCCCAGCCTGTACGTGGCGTACTGGATCGCGTTCACCGACGTCCGCGAGGCGCGGTGGACGCGGTTTGCGCCGGTCCTGAGCGTCTATCCCACGGCGTATTTCACCTACCTCGTCGTGCGCGGGCAGGTGATCGGGACCTATCCCTATTTCTTCGTCGACGTGCGGACGCTGGGGCTCCTCGGCGCGTTCCGGAACGCGATGGCGATTCTGGCTTTTTACCTCTTCGTGGCGTGGGTGATCGCGCTCGTTGCGGGCCGGGTGGGCGCACGGCGGGGCGCGGTCGCCCACCGGGGGTAAACCTGATGGACGCCCGTCGGGGCGCGGCCTAGCTTCTCCCACGCTATGTCCCTCCTCGCCCTGTACGATTCCTCGCTGCGCGGGCGCGCCGATGCGCCCGCCCTCGAGGTTGAGGACGCGAGCGGGATGCGTGTGCTGACCTTCGGCGCGCTCGACGCCCGGAGCGATCGTCTCGCCGCGACGTTCCGTGCCCGCGGGGTTCGGCCAGGCGACCGCGTGGCGCTGTTGCTCGCCAATCGCCTCGAGTTCCTGGACTGTTGGCTCGCCCTGATGAAGCTCGGTGCCATCGCGGTGCCGATGAACGTGCTCTACAAGGGGCGGGAGATCGGGCATATCGTGGACGACGCGGCCCCCGTGGCGGTGGTGACCACGCCCGACCGGGCGGTGGACCTCCCGGTCGGTGCGGTCCTCTGGGATGTGGATGCGCTCTCCAGTGAGGCCGAGGGCGGAGCGACCGCGCGGCCGGCGGTGGCGCTGGACGACGCGACGCCAGCCGCACTGGTCTATACCTCGGGTACGACAGGGCTCGCGAAAGGCGCGGTGCTGACGCACGGCAACTTCGCGGCCAACGCCCGCGCGCTCGTGTCCGCCTGGCGCATCACCGCCGAGGACCGCTATCTCGCCGTGCTCCCGCTCTTCCACGTGCACGGCCTCGGGAACGGGATCCAGAGCTGGCTCGCCACCGGGTGCCATCTGCGACTCGCCACGCGCTTCCGGCAGGAGGCGGCGCTCGAGTGGTTCGAGGCGTATCGGCCGACGCTCTTCTTCGGCGTGCCGACGATGTACGTGCGGTTGCTTGAGGCGCCAATTGCTCGGGCCCGGGCGATCGGTGCCGGCGTCCGGCTCTTCGTCTCCGGCTCCGCGCCCCTTCCGGCGCAGGTGCTCGAGGAGTTCGCCGACCGGTTCGGGCACCGGATCCTCGAGCGGTATGGGATGACCGAGACGTTGATGAACGTGAGCAATCCGTACGATGGCGAGCGTCGCGCGGGGACCGTGGGGCACCCGTTGCCCGGCGTCGACGTCGAGATCCGGGACGAGGCGGGCGTGCACGTGCCCGACGGGACGTCGGGGGAGCTCTGGGTGCGTGGACCGAATGTCTGCGCCGGGTACTGGCAGCGTCCTGAGGCCACGGCGGCGGCCTTCGTCGATGGCTGGTTCCGGACCGGGGATCTCGGCGTCCGGGACGCCGCCGATGGGTACATCACCTTGCAGGGGCGTCGGAGCGACGTGATCATCTCGGGCGGCTTCAACATCTATCCTCGTGAAGTGGAGGAGCTCCTGACGACGATGCCAGGCGTGCGAGAGGCGGCGGTGGCGGCACGGCCGGATCCGGTGCGCGGGGAGGTGCCCGTGGCGTACCTGGTCTGCGACGGTGACGTCGACCTCGCCGCGATCGAGGCCTCATTGCGGGACCAGGTGGCGTCGTTCAAGATCCCACGTGCCTTCCATCGCGTGGCGGTCCTCCCGCGCACGGCGCTCGGCAAGGTGCAGAAGCACCTCCTGGCCGGGCTCGTCTCGTGAGACGTCCGGGGCGGGGCGCGTGACCGCGGCGCAGCTCTCGGTGGTCGCCCTCGCCGTCGTGATCGCCGCGAGCTTGTAGCGGTTCATCGTCACTGACGAGAACTGGAACGAAGTCAACGGAATAGCGCCGGCTTCACCAACCCATGCCGGTTCCGTCAGGGTGTTCGCAAGCGCGTTGCGGACGGGCACGGTGATCGAGCCGTAACCGCCGAAGCTGAGACGCTGCGAGCGAGCTGCCAGAGCTGCGGCAACAGATACGGTCTTCAGCGAGTCCATGAAACCCTGAATGTCCGACTGCACCAGCTCCTGCGCCCAGCCAGAGACCGAAGTCATTGCCGGGTTGACAAC
>JBMTAR010000240.1:0-3032 GCA_049428925.1 Gemmatimonadaceae bacterium | reverse complement strand
GCCACCGCCCCAACCCTCCTCATTCGCCGCCAGGCGTTCGAGGCCGCGCAGCTCACCCGTGCCGCCATCGACCGGTGGCTCACCCTCACCGCGGACGAGTTCCGCGTGGAGGGCGACCTGATCGCCGTCGGTCCGGTCTACGATGAGGCGGCGCTGCAGGAGCTGGTGACGGCGCTCGAGGAGGAGGGGTTGGTCTACTTCGACGACTTCTTCGAGCTCAGTGGGAACTGGCCGGCGTGGCTCGCGGTCTGGGCGACGGCCGAGCGCGGCGCCTGATCCGCAGCGCCTGAGGCGCCTGACCTACAGCGCCTGACCTACGGCGCGAGGCACCGAGTCGACCTCGCGCGGACTGTCCTCACTCGCTGGTGCGCGGTGTCCGCCGCGCGGCCCCGCCCCGCAACACCTCGCGGAAGAACGCGATCGTCTCAGGCCACGCCTGCTGCGACGCGGTGAGGTTCGCGGGCTGCTCCTGCGCCCGCAGGAACCCGTGCCCTGCCCCTTCGTAGACCTTGCTCGTGAAGCGTCCGCCGATCGCGCGCATCGTGGAGTCGGCCACCGGGATCGTCGCGTTCACGCGTTGGTCGTTGCCGCCATAGAGCCCGAGCACCGGCACTTTCACCTGAGCGATCTCGGCCGCCGCCGGCGATGAGCCGTAGTAGACGACGGCGCCGCCGAGCTCCGGCGCGCCGAAGACGGCGTGGTTGAACGACGCCGTCCCGCCCCAGCAGTACCCGACCACGCCGTATCGACGCGTCGCCGCCGGCAGAGACATCCCGTAGTTCGCCACCGCACGCACCATCGCGTGCATCTTCTCTGGCGTCACGTTCCTGATGAGCGTGCGCGCCTGGTCGTACGCGAGCGAATCGGTCGTCGCGCCCCCGCGCTCCATCGAGAGGAGGTCAGGCGCGATCGCGATGTACCCTTCGGCGGCGAGCTGGTCCGCCACCGCGCGCACCCAGGTGGACAGCCCAAAGATCTCGTGGATCACGACGACGACCGGGGCGTTTCGGTTCACCTCGGGGTAGACGACCCACGCGGCGATCGAATCGCGGCTCCCTGCTGCGGTCGGGATCATCGCCCACTCGGCGTGTCGCGGGGACTGCTGGAGGCGCGCGGCGGCATCGGCGGCACCCGCAGCGATGGCGCGACCGGGCTGGGCGGTGTCTGCCACGGGGGTGGTCGCGTTTCGCGCGGCGAGCAACGCCCCACTCAGGGCCAGGATCATCACACCGGTCGTCGGAATCCGCATTCGTCTGTGCTCCAGGAGAGGTGCGAGAGGAAAGAAGCGAGGAGGTGCGTCGTGGGGTGCGAAGATCGATCTTTGGTCGAGTCTCCGTCGATCGTCAGTCGAGCTGGTCCAACCAATGAGCGACGCGCCCTTCCATATAGTACTCCGGCCGCCACGGGGCGCCGCTCACCCACCCGACGTGCCCGCCGCGCGGCGTGAAGTGGGTCGTCAGGCGTGGGTTCGATTGCGCGACCACCTGCACCTGGTCGAGCACCGCGCCGGGGAGGAAGGGATCATCCACAGCGCTGAAGAGCAGTGTCGGCACGTGGATCGCGCCGAGGAAGCCGAGCGAACTCGATTGCGTGTAGTAGTCATCGGCGCCGGCGAAGCCGTGCGCGGGGCCGGTGAAGGCGTCATCGAACTCCCAGAAGGTCCGTGAGGCCGCCACCCGCGCCGCATCGACCGGCAGCGATGGATGGCGTGCCAGTGTCTCCGATGCTTTCCGTCGCAGGGTGCGCACGAAGTGCCAGACGTAGACCTGTGAGAACCCGCGCTCGAGATGCCGGCTCCCGGCTCCAAGGTCGAACGGCGTGGAGATCGCCGCGGCCCGGCGGATCTCCGTCGGCACCTGTGCCCCTTGCTCGCCGAGCCACTTGCAGAGGACGTTCGCGCCGAGGGAAATGCCCGTGGCGACAATCGGCCGACCGGGTTGCTCGGCGATGAGCCGACGGAAGAAGGCGTCGGCGTCCTGTGTCTCGCCGGAGTGGTAGAGCCGCGGCCGCTCGGGGATGCGCCCGTCACAGGTGCGGAAGAGCATCAGGGCCGCCCCCCACCCGCGCACACGCGCCTGATGCATCAGCCCCTGCGCGTACGTGGAGCGGATCGAGCCCTCGAGGCCGTGGAAGACCGTGAGCACGGGGGCGTCGGGGGTCCGTCCATCGAGCCGTGCGACGGAGACCGACGCACCGTCGGGCATCTCCCATCGCTCGATCCGGGTGTGGGCAGGCGCGAGGCGACGCGCGAGCTTCCCCCATACGGTCGGGAGATGCGGGCCCGGAAGCCACAAAGCGGGTCGGAACGGCGGAGGCGTGGACGTGGACATCGACTCGATAGATTCTAACGGCGCACCGGCGCTTCGCGTTCGCGCCGTGCACGTCCCGTGTTCCGCCTCGAGCCTTCAGCGTCCCTTCCCGTGGAAGTCCAGATCTTCGGTACCCAGAAGAGCCAGGATACCCGCCGTGCCCTCCGGTTCTGGAGCGAGCGGCGCGTGAAGGTGCACTTCGTCGACCTGAAGGAGCGCGCCGCGAGCAAGGGCGAACTCCAGCGCTTCGTGCAGAAGTTCGGGCTGACGGCCCTCATCGATAAGACGAGCAAGCGCTACCAGGACCTCGGGCTCGGCGCCTCGCGCCTCTCCGACGAGCGGTGGCTGACCCTGCTCACTGAGGAGCCCCTACTCCTCGCGCAGCCCCTCACCCGGTGGGGCGGGAAACTCACCCTCGGCCTCGCCGAGTCAGATTGGGCCGCGTGGGTCGCGGCCGAGCGTGGCGCGTGATCTGGGCTTGGGGTGGGTTCCTCCTGTTGGTCGGCGGAATCCTCGCGCTCGACCTCGGCGTCTTCAATAAACAGTCGCACGCGCCGACGCTCCGTGAGGCGCTGATCTTCACCGCCGGGACGATCATCCTCGCGGGCCTCTTCGCGGTGGCGCTGCGCGTCGGCTACGACGCCCACTGGTTCGGGCTTGGCGCGCATGTGGATGCCGTCGACGGCGTCATCAACGACGGTCGCACCGCGATGCTGAAGTTCC
>JBMTAR010000239.1:0-3058 GCA_049428925.1 Gemmatimonadaceae bacterium | reverse complement strand
CCCCAGGGCCGCGCCCCGACGCGGCCCCGGCGGTGGACGGCGAGGGGTTCGAGGTGGTGCGGCAGGCGATCGACGCGATCCGCACGCTGCGCGCCGAGTACGGCGTGCAGCCGGGCACGGCGATCCGCGCCTTCGTCGGGAGCGGCCCGGGCCGTGCGACGCTCCTGGCCGACGCCGCCCTCGTGCAGCGCCTCGCGCGTTGCGAGCTCCTCGACGCGCCGCTTCCGCCAGGTGCTGCCGCGCACGCGATGCAGCCGAACGGACTCGCGCTCGACCTCCCGCTCGCCGGGATGGTGGATGTTGCCAAGGAGCGCGCACGACTCACCGCCGAAGCGGATGGGCTCGCGACACAACTCGAGGCACTGCGCGGCCGGCTCGGCAACGAGAAGTTCACCGCCAAGGCGCCCGCGGCGGTCGTCGAGGCGGAACGCGCGAAGGAGCGCGAGTGGGCCGCGCGAGTCGAGCAGCTCCGCGCGAAGGTCGCCGAGCTCGGCGGGTGACCGTGCTGGCCGACACCGTCCGCATCCCCATCGCCCGGTCGCGGTGGATCCGTGCCGGCGCGGTCGTGATCGGGCTCGCGTCGGGCTCGGCGTGTGCGTCGCCGGGGATGCCGCCGGGCGGGCCGCCCGACCGGGACCCACCGGCGATCGTCGCGGTCACGCCGGAGACGCTGGCCGTGAGCGTCCGCGCCACCAGCGTGGTCTTCCGCTTCGATGAAGTGGTGAACGAACGCTCCACACCAGGGATGAGCGGCTCAGGCGCGTCGGGCGGCATAGGCGGCACCGGCGGGGGGTTCGGCGGCGGCGGGTTCGGCGGTGCCTCCATGGGTGGCGAGGCCTCTCTCGCGGCGATGTTCGCCATCTCCCCGAGTGACGGGCGCGAGCGGGTGCGTTGGCGCCGCGAGGCGATCGAGATCGAACCGCGTGGCGGCTTTCGCCCGAACACGACGTATCGGATCGCCCTCCTCCCGGGCCTGAGCGACCTGCGCGGCAACGCGCGGAAGGACGGGATGGCGCTGGTGTTCTCCACCGGGCCCGCGCTCGCGACGGGCGCTATCGACGGCGTCGTCTTCGACTGGGTTGGTGGGAAGCCCGCGGGCGCGGCGCGGTTGGAGGCGTTCGTCCCGGGCGACACCACCTTCCGGTGGCGCGCGCGCGCGGACTCCTCGGGACGCTTCGTCCTCCCCACCCTCGCGCCCGGCCGCTACCACCTGCGCGGTTGGATCGACCAGAACCAGAGCGGGACGATTGACGGCCGCGAAGCCTTCGATTCCGTCACCGTGACGTTGGGGGACGCCGCGACGCGCGCGCTCTACGCCTTCGAGCACGACACCATCGGCCCGCGTCTGGAGAGCGTGGAGCTCGTCGACTCGACGGGCCTGCGGCTCAAGTTCGACCGCGCCCCAGCCCCGGACTGGTCCCCCGTCGTCACGACGGTGACGCTGCAGCGTGCCGATTCCTCGCGCGTTCCGATCGGCCTCGCGATCCCCGCAGCTCGCTTCGACTCGCTCCGCGCCGCGCGGGCCGCCGAGGCAGATACCACCGTGGGGGATTCGGTCGCGCCGGCGCCTGCGGCCGTGGCGGATTCGTCAGTGACCCAGCGCCCCGCGCCGACGCTCGAGCGGCCCGTCCCGATCCTCGGCTGGGTCGTCCCGCTCGAGCAGCCGCTCCCGCCGGGGACGTATCGGCTGAAGGTCCAGCAGGTGCGCGGCCTCACCGGCCGCGTGCGCGACTCCGAACGCGAGATCCGCATCCGCCCGCCGGCGCCGAAGGACTCCACCGCCGCGCGACCGCGCCGGCCGTGACCGATCCGCGCCGCGCGCTCCCCGCGGTGGGGACGGTGCTCGACGGGGCGCAGGTGCGAGCCTGCGCGGCGCACTGGACCCCCGCGATGGTGACCGATGCCGTGCGCGCCCTCCTCACCGCCGCTCGCGGGGGGGCCGCCCTCCCCGCTGACGATGCCGCGTGGGCCGTCGCGGTGACGCGTCACCTCGAGGCGCGGACGCAGGCCTCGCTCCGCCCCGTCCTCAACACCACGGGCGTCGTCCTGCACACGAACCTCGGTCGCGCCCCGCTCGCCCCCGCCGCCCTCGAGGCGATGGCCGCGGTGGCACGCGGCGGCTCGACCCTCGAGTACGACGTCGCCGCCGGCGGACGCGGCGATCGGCACGGCCACGCGACCGCGCTGCTCCGCGACCTTACCGGCGCGGAGGATGCGCTCGTCGTCAACAACTGCGCGGCGGGGCTCGTGCTCGCGCTCCAGGCGCTCGCCGCCGGGCGTGAGACGCTCGTCAGTCGCGGCGAGCTCGTGGAGATCGGTGGGAGCTTCCGCGTCCCGGAGATCATGACGGCGAGCGGGACGACGCTCGTCGAGGTGGGGACCACCAACCGCACCCACGCCGCCGACTACGCGCGCGCCATCGGCCCACGGAGCGCGGCGATCGTGAAGGTCCACCGCAGCAACTTCGCGCTCGAAGGATTCGTCGCCGAGACGACGATTCCCGACCTGGTGCCGATCGCGTCGGGCGCTGGGCTCCCGCTCATCCACGATTTCGGGAGCGGCCTCCTCCTCGACCTCTCGGCGTGGGGCCTGACCGGCGAGCCCACCGCCGCCGACGCCGTCCGGGCCGGGGCGACGCTCGTCATCATGAGCGGCGACAAGCTCCTCGGCGGCCCGCAAGCGGGGATCGTGCTCGGGACACGCGCCGCGATCGAGACGCTGCGGCGCCACCCGATGGCCCGCGCGCTCCGCGTCGACAAGCTCACCTTCGCCGCGCTCGAGGCGACCCTCGCGCTCTACCGCGACCCCGCGCGTGCGCGGACCGAGATCCCCGCGCTCACGATGCTAACCGCGGCGCCCGACGACATCCGTGCGCGCGCGACGACGGTGGCCGCCGCGATCGGACCGACGGCGGTGGTCGAGGCGAGCGAGGCGACCGTGGGCGGCGGCGCCTTCCCGACGGCGCGGATCCCGTCCTCGGCGGTCACGCTCAGCGGCGACGCGATGGCGATCGAGCGGCGGCTGCGAGCCGGGCGCATCCCGGTGGTCGCGCGCATCG
>JBMTAR010000238.1:0-3116 GCA_049428925.1 Gemmatimonadaceae bacterium | reverse complement strand
TTCCCCGTGCGCCCGGGCCGGACCTCCTCCATCTGGATGTCCTGCATCCGGTTCGCGTTGCGCAGCGCGGCGGTCAGCCCCGCCGGCGCGTCGGTCTCGCCCGGCAGCAGGACGTATCCGTTGTGCTGGGTGTCAGTGTTGAGCCCGAGCGCGGTGATCCCCACGTCGCACCAGAGCACATCACCGCGCTGGATGACGGGATCCTCGCCGAGCTGCTCCGACGTCACACCGCGCCGCTGCACGCTCACGCTCGGCTGGAACCAGGTGCCGAGCCCGAGGTCGTTCACCTGCTGCCGCCACCACCAGACGAGGTCGCTGGTGCGCGTCACACCGGGGCGGATCACGGCGTTCGAGAACATCCGCTGCGTGAGTTCCCAGACGAGCGCCTGGAGCTTGCCGTAGAACTCGACCTCCTCGGGGAGCCGCGTGGCGATCAGCTCGAGCGCCAATGCCTCCGCCGGCCGGAACCGCGCCGCGAGCGCGGGCCCCAGAGCCTCGGTCATCCCGTCCCGCTCGCCTGCGGTGAGGCCGTCGGTGAAGGCGAAGGTGCGCGAGACGTCGATGGCGATGACCCGCGGTTGCCGCTCCTCGAGCACCTGCTTGAGGACCGACCACTGCTGGTCGCCCCAGAGCTCGGCCTGTCGCCCACCGACGTCGCCGGCCACGGCGATGGTCGTGCGACGCGCCTCATAGAGCCCACCCTGCGAGGTGCCGCCGAGCGCGATCCGCTCGATGCAGGACCCGTCGCCGGGATCGGTGCGGCCCGCGGCGGCGCAGCGGTCGAAGAAGACGTAGATCGTGCGACGCCGCGCCGCGAAGGTCGTCGGGGAGACGAGGGACGAGAAGACCGGGTCCTCGTTGTACTCGCGCATCGGGATGACCCAAGCGTCCACGCCGTGCTTCCGCATCAGCGCGGGGAGCACCGTCGTGAGGCGCGTGGCAAGCCACCGCTGCTGGATGTCCGCCTGCTCCCGGAGCGTGCCGAAGGGGCGACGCGGTGCGGCCGCCGCCGTGGCCCGAACCGCCCCTCGGGTCGCGCCGGACGCTCCCTGCGCCGCGATGGCGACGACGGGTAGAGCGAAGAGGCACCCGATCGTGACGAGCCGTCCCAGACGGACGACGCGGCGGCGGGTGTGGGACGATGACAGACGAGTCGCGAAGAGGCTCATGACGTGGCGGGCTTCGGCTTGGAGAGGAGGATCGCGCGGACGATCGTCGAGACGAGGGCGAGCACGAGGGCGAAGAGGGGAATGCCGATCATGCGAAAGGTCGCCATGCGAATGGTCGCCCGCTGCCAGTCGACGAGCGTCGCCTGCAGGCTGCCGGCGGTCTCGAGCCCCAGTCGCAGGAGGACGTAGCTGACGGCGGCCTCGGTCGCGACCTCAAGGGCGGCGAAGAGCGGCGCCCGCCACGCCCACGACTTGGCGTGGTAGTTGCCGAGGTAGAGCGTGGCCAGCAGGAAGAGGATCGCCGCCTGCCCGAGAAAGGTGCCGCCCACCCAGAGCCAGCTGTTGCTCCACCCGTACTGCAGCACGACGGCGCGGTAGAGGCGGAGCGCCCCACCGGTGAGGAGCGCCATCACCACCGCATTCGCCATCAGCCGCTGCCAGAGCGGTTCCTCGATGAGGTCATCCTCGATCGCGGTGAGGACGGCGGTGGGTCGGAGAAGGGGCATCGGTCAGCGGGTGGCGAGGCACTCGATCTCGACGCGGGCGCCGAGGGCGAGCCCGTTCGCGCCGAGGGCGCTTCGTGCCGGGAGCCGGCCGGGCGCGAAGTAAGTGCGGTAGACGGCGTTCATCCGGTCCCACTCGCTCATATCCGCCATCATCACGGTGCACTTCACGACCTGGTCCATCGACGAGCCGACCGCGGCAAGCACGGTCCGAATGTTCTCCATCGTCTGACGCGTCTCCGCCTCGATGCCACCCGGGACGAGACTCCCGGTGGCGTCGGCACCCGTGGTGCCGATCTGCCCGGCGAGGAGGATGAGGTTCCCCACGCGCACCGCAGGGGAGAACGGGCGCGTCGGTGCACCGAAGGGGGTCAGGTACACCGCGGTATCGCGTGCCGTCGCCTCGCGTGCGATCCGGTCGAAGCGGCGGTCCGCGATGCGGCCGCAGCCGGTCGTCAGGGCGAGGAGGAGCAGGATGGCGAGAGGACGGGTCATCGCAGCACGTGTCCGATGCGGGACCACCGGATGTCGGTCAGGAACGGGAGGGGGCGGTCGGAGTCGTCCGCGTTCCACGAGTAGTACACGAAGAGCGGCCGCCCGCGCACGTTCGCACGCGGCACGACGCCCCAGTAGCGGCTGTCCTTCGAGTTGTAGCGGTTGTCGCCCATCATCCAGTAGTGCCCCTCGGGGACGACGAGGGGCCCCCAGTCATCGAGCGTCGGCGTGGCCGGGGGCGGGCCGAACCGGGAATCCTCGATCGTCACGCGACGCTGCCAGTCGAAGAGGGGGTCGGTGATGTCCCCGGGGGCGCCGGGGAGCCCCGACTCGTACCCCTGCGTCTGCGGGGCGCCGTTCAGGTAGACCATGCCGCCGCGCGAATGGAGCGTGTCCCCCGGCATCCCGATGAGGCGCTTCACGAGGATCGGCGTCGGATCCCAGGGCTGGTCCGACTGCGGGGGCGAGATGAAGACGACGATCTCGCCGCGCCGCGGCTCCGCGTAGCCCGGGAGGTTCACGTCGGTGAACGGCACATGCGGCCCGTAGCGCAGCTTGTTCACAAAGAGCCAATCGCCGATGAGCATCGACGGGATCATCGAGCCCGAGGGGATCCGGTACGCCTCGACCAGGAAAGTGCGCAGGAGGAGGAAGAGCGCGAGCGTGCCCGCGATGGACTTCACGCCATCCCAGAGGGCGCGCGGAGAGAAGCGATCCCCGCCGCGCCGGGCACGTGCCGCGGCGACGGAATTGGGGCGATCGGGGGTGCGGGACTTCGCGACCACAGGAACTCGGCGGAGGAGGACGACGGCGGCGGCGCGCCCGAACGAACGGCTCAGGGAGCGGCTCGGGGACGCCGGGCGTCACGCCGAGAGCCGACGTGACCCTCGGGAATCTGCGTGGCGCCGCCGGGAAAGACGAGAGGGGCGCACCGCGTACGGTGCGCCCC
>JBMTAR010000237.1:0-3126 GCA_049428925.1 Gemmatimonadaceae bacterium | reverse complement strand
GCACCGGGACGAGCGGAACGCCGAGGTGCTGGGCGACCGGCGCACCGAAGAGGAACCCGCGGCTCTCGATGGCGAGGAGGTGGGTGATGCCCGCCGTGCGCCACGGGGCCGCGAGCGCCGCCGTGGTGCGGTGGAAGAGCGCGGGGTCGGCAAGCACGGGGGTGATGTCCTTGAACGCGACGCCCGGCGAGGGGAAGTCGGGGACGGTCTGGATCGCGGCCGCGAGATCGGCGGCGAGCGTGGGGTCGGTGGGGGTCGGGGACGCCATCGCGGAACGCTCGTCGCGCGGCCGCGGGGCGGCAAGGGCGCTCAGGCGTCCGAGCGCGTGCGCCAGTACCGGGCGAGACCGTGGAAGCTCGCGCGGAAGTCCGAGAACTCCGCGACCGCCCGCCGCTGATCAGGCGTGAGCCGATCGGCGATGGACGCCAGCACCCAGGCATGGAAGTGGTCGGCACGCACGGCGTCGGTCTCGTCGACCTCGAGCAGGCGGTGCGCCTGTGTCGCCCAGGCCTGCAATCCCTCCCGCAGCTCGGCGAGATGCGTGGTGGGATCGTCGGACGCCGCGAAGTGCGTCAGGAAGAGTCGCGTCGGCGCGAGCGCGGCGATCGCATCGAGGCTCGCCAGCCACTGCTCCCGGTCGACGTCCGGTGGCGGCGTCACCGGCAGGACGACGTGCGCCGGTGGCAGTCGGACGCCCGCAGTGTCGCCCACGTAGGCCGTGCCGTCGCTCTCATCGAGGAAGGTCACGTGATGCACGGCATGCCCCGGTGTGTACCGGACGGCGACCCGGCGCTCGCCGAGCACGAGCGTCTCACCGCCGACGAGCGCGTGCAATCGGTCGGCGGGCACGGGGAGGATCGCGCCCCAGAGCGTGTCCATCCGGTCCCCGTAGATGCGCGTGGCACTCGCGAGGAGGCGCGAGGGGTCTGCGAGATGCCGCGCCCCGCGCTCGTGCACGTACACCCGCAGCGCAGGGTGCCGTGCCACGAGCGTGCCGGTGACGCCCGCGTGGTCGAAGTGAATGTGCGTCAGCAGCACCGCGGCGAGGTCCGTGAGCGCGATTCCGAGCGCGTCGAGGCCCGCGGTGAGCGCGCCGAGCGTCGCCCCCGGGCCCGGATCGACGAGCACGGGGCCCTCCGTGGTGTCGATCAGCCGGCAGGCAACAGACCGAGCACGACCGAGGTGGTGCAGGTCGATGGTGGTATCGCGTCGGGTCATCTCGACCGGGGGAGAGGGGCGGAACGGTATGGCACGTCGGGAGGACGCGGGGCGCCCGCCAACCGTCACGCCTCGCCGACTCGTCTCGGACGCCGCATCTTCCCGGCATCCCCCTCCACCTTCAGCGATCCCACTCCATGCGCCTGCTGCTCCTCAGCCTCGCCCTCCCGCTGGCCGCCCAGGCCCAGAGTGCCGCGCCCGCCGCGCGTCCGGCCGACGTCACCGACGCCGCCATCACTCTCGGCGACTCCATCTACCACAGCGGTGGCTGCCAGCGCTGTCACGGGCAGAAGGGCGTGGGCGGCAACAACGGCCCAAGCCTCGTCGCCGGTGCCTGGCAGCAGCACGCCGGGAGCTATGACGAGATCGTTGGGACCATTACCAACGGCGTCCCGCGCGAGAAGGTGAAGGACACCACCCGTCGCTTCCCGATGGGCCCGCGCGGCGGACCGATGAACCTCGATGACGCCCAAGTGCGCGCCGTGGCGGCGTATGTGTGGTCGATCTCGCGGGCGAAGACCGCCCCCGTCAGCCCAGCTCCTCAACCGCCATCGCATTGACCGACCCGCTCCCCGGCGCGACGACGCGCCGGTGGTAGTCGATCTGCCCGAGATGGTATGCGAGATGCGCTCCGAGGTGGAGGAGGAACCGACGGGCGCCAATCGCATGCCCGCCCACCGGAATGGGGAGATCAGCGTCGAGGACGGCGTCGGTGAGCGCGGGGAGTACGCGCTCGACGTCGGCGCGGGCGGCCTCCACCTCCGCGATAATGCTCACGCGCGTCGCGCCCCGTCCCGCGAACTCGTCCGCTCGGTCGCGGACGAACGGGCCGCTACCCAACGCGGTGCCCACGTAGTGCCGGATGTTGCCGGCGAGGTGCCGCGCGAGCACCCCCGCGGCGTTGGGGAGCCCCGGCACCTCACGCCACACCGCCTCATCGTCGGGATACGCCGCGATCTCGCGCGCCAGGGCGCGCAAGTCGCGGGAGAGCATCGTCGTCAGGTCATCCGTCAGCATGGCGGTCGGCTCGCGCGTTGAGGGGGGACGGCGGGAACATATCCCGCCCCTCCCACGCTGACCACAAATGCGCGATCTCACGCAGGGCTCCATCCCCGGCCACATCGTCCGCATGGCCGCGCCGATGGCCATCGGAATGCTCTTCCAGACGGCCTACTTCTTCGTCGACCTGTACTTCGTCGGCCAGCTCGGCGACGCCGCCATCGCCGGCGTCGGTACGGCGGGCAACCTCCAGTTCATGGTGATGGCGGTGAGCCAGGTGCTCTCCGTCGGCACGATGGTGATCATCTCCCACGCCGCGGGTCGCAAGGACAGCGTCGCCGGGACGCTGACCTACAACCAGTCGCTCATCCTCTCCGCCATCGCCGGCGTCCTGACCCTCCTCCTCGGCTACACGGCGGGATTCGCCTGGGTCCGCGGCATCGCCGCCGATGCCCGCACCGCGGAGCTCGGCATCGACTACCTCGCCTGGTTCCTGCCGGCGCTCGCGCTCCAGTTCCCGCTCGGGGCGATGATGTCGACGCTCCGGGCCACCGGCATCGCGCAACCGACGATGGTTATCCAGGTCGCGACGGTCGTGCTGAACGCGATCCTCGCCCCGATCCTCATCGCCGGATGGGGCACCGGTCGGCCGCTCGGCGTGGCGGGCGCCGCCATCGCGAGCGACATCGCCCTCGTCGTCGCCATCGGCCTCGCCCTGTACTACTTCAAGCGGCTGGAGCACTTCGTCCGCTTCGATGCCTCGCAGCTCCGGCCTCACCTCGACACTTGGAAGCGCCTGCTCGCCATCGGGATCCCCTCAGGGCTCGAATTCGGCTTGATGTTCATCTCGATGGCCGTCGTCTACTGGATCATCCGCGACTTCGGCCCCGCCGCCCAGGCCGGGTACGG
>JBMTAR010000236.1:0-3142 GCA_049428925.1 Gemmatimonadaceae bacterium | reverse complement strand
TCCACTCCATCTGGACGCGGGGCCGTCGCGTGGAGCGCCGCACGCACCGGATCCGACTGTACAGCGCGGATCGACTCGCGGAGCTGTGCCGGTCGGCCGGGCTACGGGTCGAGGCGGTCTATGACGGATTCTCCGATGAGGCGCTGCATCGCCGGTCGGCGGAGATGCTGCTCGTCTGCCGGAAGGCCTGACGCATTGGGGTGAGGCATCCCCAAGCGGTTCGGGGGCGACTGCCGTGCCGGGGCGGGGGGTGCTCTGATCGCAGGCTCGCGTTGTAGCGTCCGTGACCGCGCCTTACTTTTCCCCTATGTCCCGTCCAATTCGCGTGCTCGTCGCCAAGCCCGGTCTCGATGGCCATGATCGCGGCGCGAAAGTCGTCGCCGCCGCCCTCCGTGACGCCGGTATGGAGGTCATCTACACCGGCCTCCACCAGACGCCCGAGATGATTGCCTCGGCCGCGGTGCAGGAGGATGTCGATGTGGTCGGGCTCTCCATCCTGTCCGGTGCGCATATGACCCTGTTCCCGCGGGTGAGGCAGCTCCTCGCGGACCAGGGTCGTGATGACATCCTGATCACCGGCGGCGGCATCATTCCGGCGGAGGATATGGCGGCGCTCGAGGCGCTGGGGGTCGGGAAGCTCTTCGGTCCGGGGACGCCGACCACCGACCTCATCGACTACATCCGGAGCTGGTTCGCGGCTCGGGAACCGCAGGGCGCGTGAGCGCGAAGCCGTCCCGCCTGCGGGAGCTTGCGGAGGCGGCCCGGTCTCTCGAGGCGACGCTCCGTCTCGGCGGGGGCCCCGAGAAGGCGGCCAAACAGCACGCGCAGGGGAAGCTCACCGCGCGCGAGCGCATCGCGGCGCTGCAGGACCCCGGTACCGCGTTTCTGGAGTTCGGCCTCCTGGTCGCCTACGATCGGTACGACGGCGAAGCGCCGGGGGGGGGGGGCGTGACGGGGCTCAGCGTGGTCGCCGGCCGTGAGTGGGGCGTCGGCGCGAATGACGCGACGGTGAAGGCCGGCTCCTGGTGGCCCGAGACGATTCCGAAGATTCTGCGGGCGCAGGAATGCGCGATGCGCTGCCGCGTCCCGATCCTGTACCTCGTCGACTCCTCCGGTGTGAACCTCCCGTATCAGGGCGGGGTCTTCCCGGGGCAGTACGGCGCGGCGCGCATCTTCTACTACAACTCGCTGATGCGGCGCTACCTGCGTGTGCCGCAGCTCGCGGCGGTGATGGGGCCGTGCATCGCGGGCGGTGCCTACCTGCCCGCGCTCAGCGATGTGATCGTGATGGTCGAGGGCACCTCCTTTATGGGCCTTGGCGGTCCGAACCTCGTGAAGGGGGCGACGGGGCAGAGCGTCGACGCTGAGACACTCGGTGGCGCGCGGATGCACACCACGGTGAGCGGGGTCGCGCACCACGCCGTGCCGGACGACCGCGCCTGTCTCGCCCTGCTGCGCGAGGAGGTGGCACGCCTGTCGCCGCCCTCACGTCGGGCCCCATTTGTACCGGACGCGGCGGCGGCGACGCCGGCGGAGCGTCTCTACGACGTGCTCCCCGCCGACCATCGGATGCCGTATGACATGTCGGCCGTCCTCGACGCCGTCGTCGATGCGGGATCCCTCTCGGCGTTCCAGCCCGATCGTGCGCGCGAGATGCTCTGCGCCGACGCGCGCATCCACGGGATCCCGGTCGGGGTCATCGCCAACGCGCGTGGGCTCTTCAAGGGTGCGCCCAACGCGCCGCCCCGGTTCGGTGGGATCATCTACCCGGAGAGCGCCGAGAAGGTGGCGTTCTTCATCGATCGGTGCGACCGCCAGGGGATCCCGCTGCTGTTCGTACAGGATGTTTCCGGGTTCATGGTGGGCGTCGAGGCGGAGCAGGCGGGGATCATCCGCGCGGGCGCGCGC
This sequence comes from Gemmatimonadaceae bacterium, assembly GCA_049428925.1. GTDB lineage: Bacteria > Gemmatimonadota > Gemmatimonadetes > Gemmatimonadales > Gemmatimonadaceae > Pseudogemmatithrix. Next base: position 1,234 of record JBMTAR010000236.1, on the reverse strand, counting down.
TGGGTGGAGGCGATGGCGACCGCCACGGTTCCCAAGCTCGTGCTGACGATCAATCACGCCTCGGGGGCCGGCTACTACGCGATGGCGGGGCAGGGGTTCGATCCCGATTTCATCTTCTCGTGGCCGACCGGCCGGATGGGCGTGATGGAGGGCGAGTCCGCCGTCGCCGCCGTGCACGGGCCAGCCTTGGCCGCCGCGAAGGCCAAGGGTGCGGCGCCCGCGCCTGCCGTGCAGGCCGCGGTAGAGGAGATGCGCGCGGAGTACGAGACGCAGCTCGACGCACGCTTCGCCGGCGCGCGCGGGTATATCGACGCGATCCTCTACCCTGAGGACACCCGCGCCAGCCTGGCCTTCGCCCTGCGCGCCGCGCTGCAGCACGATGGCCCTCACCTTGGCCCCTACGTCCTCCCATGTCGCTCCTGATCTACGGTGCCAACGGCTATACCGGCCGCCTCATCGTGGCGGAGGCCGTGTCACGTGGGCTTCGCCCCATCCTCTCCGGTCGGAGCGAGTCGGCGGTGCGTGCCCTGGCGGAGACACACGGGCTGGAGGCGCGGCCGGCCTCCCTGGATGACCCGCGGGCGATGGATCAGGCCCTGCGCGGCGTCACGGTCGTCCTGCATTGCGCGGGGCCGTTCCATCGCACGGTGGAGGCGATGACCGAGGCCTGTCTTCGTAACGGCGCGAGCTACCTCGACATCACCGGGGAGATCGCGGTCTTCGAACGCGTCGCGCGCCTCGACGCGCGGGCGAAGGCCCGTGGCATCACGATGCTCCCCGGTGTCGGATTCGACGTCGTCCCGACGGACTGCCTGGCGGCGCATCTGCACGCCCGGCTCCCCTCGGCGACGCATCTCGAGCTCGCGTTCTCCGGCGGGACGGGCCCCTCCCACGGGACCGCGCTCACGGTCATCGACGGGCTCGGCCTCCCCGGGGCGATCCGGCGGGACGGGCGCATCGTGCCGGTGCCGCCGGCGTGGCGAACCCGGACGGTCGGGTTCTTCGACAAGGCGCGTCTCTGTGTCAGCATCCCGTGGGGCGACGTCTCGACCTCGTTCCACAGCACGGGGATCCCGAACATCGTCACGTACATGTCCAGCAGCGCCGGGGCGATTCGCTCCCTCCGATGGTCGCGGTGGCTCGCGCCGCTGCTTCGGACCGAGTTCGTACGCGGGTTCGCCCGCGCCCGGGTTCGGAAGGCCCCGGCGGGCCCGAGTGCCGCTGCGCTCGCGCG
>JBMTAR010000235.1:0-3153 GCA_049428925.1 Gemmatimonadaceae bacterium | reverse complement strand
CGCTGATCGGCGGTGGCGTCGTGAATTGGGCCCAGCACGCCTTCGTGGAGGGGGCGCTCATCTGGTCGAGCGCGCGCACGGGCAGCACGGTCCGCTATGGTGGGCTCAAGGCGATGCATACCCTGCCCATCGCCTCGGGCGCCCTGACGGATACGCCGACCATCGGTGGATTTCTCGGGTTCCGCATCGGGGATGGCCAAACGACGATCTCCCCGGAATTGGGCGTCTATTACGATCGCTCGGCCACGGGGATTCGGACCGGGAGCGTCGTCGTCGTCCCCGCCGTGACGCTCCGGGGGATCTCCTTCCCGCGAAGGATCTTCGGTTGGTTTTGACCATCACGTCGAGCGATACGGGCGGAGCGACGTAACGGAGGTGTCGCAGAGGGCGGGGCGCACCGGTGCCGCCGATGTACATTTTTGTACCGTCGACTCCTTCCAGTCCGCGCACCGATGCGATTCACTCGTTGCTTCTGTTTCTGCGTTCTGACGATGGCTGCGGTCGCCGCACCGCCGATGCTCGCGCAGCCTGCAACGGCGCTCCCGATCGCCCCGCTGTCACGCGACGCGATCGCCAGTCGTATCGCTGACCTCCAGCGCATCCACACGCCCGAGGGAATCGAGACCCTCGAAGCCGTCGAGGTGAACGGCACGCGCCAGTGGATCAGCATCCGTGGGCTCAACCGCGCCAACCCCATCCTGCTCGTCGTGCACGGCGGTCCCGGGAGTGCGATGCTCGCATCGTCGTGGGCCTACCAGAAGCCGTGGGAGGACTTCTTCACCGTCGTGAATTGGGATCAGCGAGGCGTCGGCAAGAATTGGGATCCCGCCGATACCGCACGACTCCGTCCGACGATGACGGGCCCGCAGCACGTCCGAGACGCCGAGGTGATCGTGCGACACGTGCTGCGGCGGCTCGGACAGCGGAAGCTCGTCCTGATGGGCTGGTCGTGGGGGACGATGTTCACCCCACCCCTCGTGCAGGCGTATCCCGAGCTGTTCCACGCCTGGGTGGGCGTCGGGGTCAGCGATGGGAGCGGCGGCGGCACGACGGGTGACCCCCTGCACGAGCGCCTGATGCAGATCGCGCGGGCGAGGGCCGATACGCTGGCCATCCGCGAGCTGACGGCGCTGGCGCCCGGCGCGACCGGTGGACCGCGGGGGATCGAGCGCGCGCTCGCCCTGCGCACGTGGGCACGACGCTACGACGGCGGCTGGTATGGGAAGCCTGATCTCGACCTCTTCTTCCGGCTCTCCGATTGGGGCGCCGCCTACACGATGCAGGAGGCCGCGACACTCATCCCGGCCACGCAGTGGGGAGCCCGAGCCATCACAGGAAGCCCGACCGGCGGGACACCGGCGTCGAATCGGTTTGAGGTGCCGATGCTGTTTGTGATGGGGCGCTACGATCTGCACACCCCATATGAGAGTGCGCGCGCGTACTTCGATCGGCTCGAGGCACCGGTCAAGCGCTTCATCACATTCGAGCGGAGTGCGCACTTCGTGATGCTGGAGGAACCTGGACGGTTTCTCCTCACCCTCGTGAACGAGGTGCTCCCGCTGGCCGGCGGCGCCCCGCCCTTCCGCGTGATTCCCGAACCGATGCGACGCTGATGCGGCGCGCGATTGCCAGCCTCAGCCTCACACTCATCCTCACCGCCTGCGCGAAGGCGCCGGCCTACGACCTCCTGCTCGTCGGTGGCACCATCATCGACGGCACGGGTGCGCCCCGTCGGACCGCGGACGTCGCTGTCCAAGGGGATCGTCTCGTCGCCATCGGCCCGGATCTGCCCCGGCGGCGCGCCAAGCGAATCATCGACGTCACCGGACAGGTGGTTGCGCCCGGTTTCTGGGACAATCACGCCCACCTCGTGACGTTGGAGGACCACCCACTCGCCGAGAATCTCATCCGGCAGGGCATCACGACCGTCCTCGCTCCGCTGCACTCGCAGGACCAGCCCTTCCCGATGGACGCCTATCAGGCCCGCGTCCGGATGGCGCCGAACGTCGGGCTCTTCGCCGGCCACACCTGGATCCGGCAACGTGTCCTGGGACTCGCCGACCGGGCACCGACCACGGCTGAGCTCGACTGGATGCGCGCGCTCGTCGACTCCGCGATGACCCAAGGCGCGCTCGGCCTCTCCACCGGCCTGGAGTACGTCCCGGCCACCTACGCCACGACGGAGGAGTTGATCGCCCTCGCGGAGGTCGCTGCCCGCCACGGCGGCCTCTACGTCACCCATCTTCGTGATGAGGGTCCGGGGGTCCTCGCCTCGATCGATGAGATGCTCACCATCGGCCGGCGGGCGCGTCTTCCGGTGCAGGTGAACCACCTCAAGGTCACCGGAGCCCGCCAATGGGGGTGGAGCGAGCGCATCCTCGCGCGCCTCGACTCGGCCCGCGCCGAAGGGCTCGCCGTCGCTGCCGACATCTATCCGTATACGGCGTACAGCACATACAGCGATCTGATGTTCCCCCCGTGGGCCCTCGCTGATGGTCCCGCAGCCTTCGCGCGTCGCGTCGAAGATCCCGACACGCGTGCGAGGCTCGTGCGCGAGATGCGCGATCGATTCCCCGAACAAGCGGGTGCCGACGCGACGTCGATCCAGTTCCGCGAAGTCCCGTCCGACACGACACTCGCCGGTCGTACCCTCGCCGACCTCCTGGCGGCACGTGGCCGCCCCAATACCATCGCAGAGGCTGTTGAGGCGCTGATCGCCCTGCAGCTGGCCGGTGGTTTCATCGGAATCTTTCACGGGATGTCGCGTTCGGACGTCGAACGCTTCCTCCGCCACGAGGGCACGATGCTCGAGAGCGACGGTGACCTCGTCAGCTTCGGCCGTGGCCATCCGCATCCACGCAGCTACGGGGCCTTTCCACGTGTGCTCGGCGAGTTCGTCGGCGATCGAGGCATCCTGACGCTGGAAGCCGCCATCCATCGAATGACCGCCCGACCCGCGGCGTGGATCGGCGTCAGAGATCGCGGAACACTGGCGGTGGGCCTGAAGGCCGACCTGACCGTGTTCGATGCCGCGCAGGTCCGTGACGCCGCCAGCTATCTCACGCCGCACCGCTGGCCGGAGGGGATCACCCTCGTCGCAGTCAACGGGACGATTGTCTTTCACAACGGGACGATGACCGGCGAACGCCCGGG